>JAFSWJ010000185.1 GCA_017444545.1 Lachnospiraceae bacterium | reverse complement strand
TCCAGCCATCATTCCAGCCGTCATTCCAGCCATCATTTCTGCTTTTCTGTAATGCCAGATCATACGCTAAATATGACATTTTTACTCTCCTGTCCTTTCTTGCGGATATCACTTCCGCATCTATCCTTCGTGTCAGGTCGTTGTGGGCACCCTTGCCCGCCACATAGTTCAGTAGTTCTCTTAATTCTTCACTTATTGTATCGTCCATGCCGCCCGCGTTCAGAAATATCTTTCTCGTACGGTCCCCAAGTGAATCTCCGGTCTCATGACAGATGTTCTCATATGTGTATTTTCGAAGCCCATGTCCGAAATAATCCCTCGTACATATGAAAATGATGTAGCTTTCCCTGAGGTCCTTGTACTCCATCCCTTTTGCCATCAGATTTATATCAACATTTGCCTGATAGTATCTGCTTCTGGCAGCTATATCCGGTTCATCGTACGCCTGCATCTCCATATCGTATGCTTTTGACATATCATCTTCCAGATACACATCCAGATACACGGCCCTTGAATCCGGTGTTGCCTCAAAATACTGCTCCGTGTTGCTGTAACTGATCCTGCCTATCTTTTTGTCAAGGATGATCTCCAGTATCTCCTTGCAAAGATCTATGTTTCGGGCAAGTACCGCCCCAAACATAAAGTTGTCAGCAAATGTCAGTTCTTCGATTGGTTGACTCATCTCTTTCCTCCTTTGAAGGTGTTTTTCGCAGGAGGGTTTTATATTGATGCTGGGACGCTGTCAACGCATCTGTAACGGCATTTCGCTCCTGCTATTGGGTTTTGTGGTAATAGCATGAGCTTTGGGGGGCTTTGAGGGCCCGAGTGGCGGAACCGCCTTCATGCTAGGATGAGACTTCTGTTTGAGGTCTCGGTTTGATTTGAGTTTATTATATCACTGATGGGGTGGATGGGCAAATCAAATGCAGACAGAATAAACAGAGGTGACCGGAATCCGGTTCTGAGCATCACTGACTGTAATCCCCTGATGATCCATCGATCACCTCATGCATTTCCAAAGAGCATCCTGGTAATACGTCAAAATGTGTTTGCTGTTGTGTCTGTATCACACATCATTTTCTGTCTTCACACCGGCAACGACGTCGGCGAGGTTTTTGAGGGTAGTCTGCGCTATGGCCTCCAATGCCTCTTTGGTATAGAATCCCTGGTGGGAGGTGATCATCACATTGGGGAAGGACAGCAGACGTGAGGTCACGGAATGCTGCATGATCTCGTCAGAACGGTCCTCGTAGACATTTCCCGTCTCTTCCTCATAGACATCAAGGCCTACCCCCAGGAATTTGTTCATCCTGATCCCTTCTATGAGGTCGTTTGTGGAAATCAGGGCGCCTCTGGAGGTATTGACGAGGATCACATCATCCTTCATCTTTTTGATGGTCTCGATGTTTATCATGTGGTATGTGCTGTCGATCAGCGGGCAGTGAAGGGATATGAGGTCGCTGGTCCGCAAAAGCTCGTCCAGTGAAACATAGGTCACAAAGTCCTTCAGTGACTCGTTTTCGTAAACATCGTATGCTATGACCTTCATGCCGAAGCCTCTGCACTGCTCGCACATATAGGCTCCGATCTTGCCTGTTCCGACGATTCCGGCTGTCTTGCCTCTCATATTCACCCCTCGCAGGTTTTTGAGGCTGTAATCGTTCTCTCTGACTTTATTATACGCCTTGTAGAGACGGCGGTTGACCGCAAGGGCAAGCGCCATGGCAAGCTCTGCAACAGCCTCCGGTGAATAGGCCGGGACCCTCTTGACATAGATGCCCAGCTCCTCTGCAGCCTT
>JAFSWJ010000184.1 GCA_017444545.1 Lachnospiraceae bacterium | reverse complement strand
TGATTCCTTCATGGTCTATCTGCCTGATCTCCTTGCCGGAAAGAGGATAGATCCCGTAGTCACAAAGGATACCTACGGATGGCTTCTGACATATTATGAACCCATATATGATTCCGGAGGAAGCTGCGTCTGTTACGCGGGAGTGGATATAGACATGTCGGGGCTTCGGACCTATGAAAAGGAATTTGTGATCAAGGCGATAACCATATTTACGGGCTTTGTGATGCTCCTTTTTGCCACGGCATCCTGGTTTGCAAGATACCATCTTGTATTACCCATAAATGCCATGTCCTATGCGGCGGATCATTTTGAATACGAGGATGAGTTCGCCAGAAAGAACAATGTGGAGATGCTCGCCCAGCTTGATATACAGACCATGGATGAGATAGAAAGGCTGTACCGGGCCTTTCTGAAGACCACCGAGGAGAGTACCAGGTATTTTGAGGAAAACAAGGAAAAACTTGAAAAGATAGAGACCATGCAGAACAGCCTGATCCTTGTGCTTGCCGACATGGTCGAAAACCGTGATGAGGGAACCGGTGATCATGTCAGAAAGACGGCAGCTTATGTGGGTATCACTGCCAGAAAGATGAAGGAACTCGGGTACTACAAGGATATGATGACCGACCGTTTCATCAGGGACTGCATACGTTCGGCGCCCTTGCACGATATCGGAAAGATCTCGGTTTCGGATGTTATACTGAACAAGCCCGGCAGACTCAATGACATGGAATTTGAGCTCATGAAGGAGCATACCACTGCAGGAAAGAGGGTCATAGAGCAGGTCATCGCCGCAATGCCCGATGCCGACTATATGGAGGAGGCAAAAAATGTTGCCGGCTACCATCATGAAAAGTGGGACGGCTCCGGATATCCGGAAGGCCTTGCGGGAGAGGATATACCGCTTTCAGCCCGTATCATGGCTGTTGCCGATGTTTTTGATGCCCTTGTATCGAAACGCTGCTACAAGGATTCGTTTTCATACGACAGTGCCCTGTCAATAATAAAAGAGGAGGCAGGCACCCATTTTGATCCCCTGGTGGCCGACGCCTTCCTGAAATCCAAAGAGGAAGTGACAGAGGTGGCCGACAGATTTGCGGCAAGGGAAAAGAAACAGGATGAATGATAAGGAGGAGAGACAAAAATGCCTGTAACAGAATATCTTGAAAGAAATGCAAAGCTTTATCCGGATGAGGTGGCGCTTGTTGAACTGAATCCGGAAATGCCCGACACCAGGAGGATCACCTGGAAGGAGTACGAGCTCATAGAGCCCTCGCATTTTGAACCCTACAGGAGAGAGATAACCTGGAAGGTCTTCAACGAAAAGGCAAACCGTTTTGCAAATCTTTTGATATCAAGAGGGATAAAGAAGGGTGAAAAGGTGGCCATCATCATGTACAACTGTCTGGAGTGGCTGCCCATATATTTCGGAGTACTGAAGGCAGGAGCCATAGCGGTACCCTTCAATTTCAGATATGATGCGGAGGAGATACTGTACTGCGCAGAGCTTGCAGAGGTTGATGTGATAGTCTTCGGACCGGAGTTCATCGGACGTATAGAGGCAAATGCCGAAAGACTCAGCAAGGGAAGGCTGCTCATTTATGTGGGTGACAACTGCCCGAGTTTTTCCGAAAGCTACAGGGAACTTGTTGCAGACTGTCCCAGCAATGCTCCCGGTATTGAGATTACCGAGGATGATTTCGGTGCCATCTATTTTTCGTCGGGGACCACGGGCTTTCCGAAGGCGATACTGCACAAGCATCAAAGTCTCACCCAGGCGGCCGAGATGGAGCAGAAACATCACATGACAGGCAGGGAGGACTGTTTCCTTTGCATACCTCCTTTGTATCATACAGGCGCGAAGTTCCACTGGATGGGTTCGCTTGTTGCGGGAAGCAGGGCTGTTTTATTAAAAGGAGCAAAGCCGGATATCATACTTTCCGCGGTCTCGTCCGAAAAGTGTACCATCGTATGGCTTCTGGTGCCCTGGGCCCAGGATATCCTGGATTCCATTGAAAACGGCAGTGTGAAGCTTTCAGACTATGAACTTTCACAATGGAGGCTCATGCATATCGGTGCCCAGCCCGTTCCGCCTTCACTTGTAAAACGCTGGAAAAAATATTTTCCGGATCATGATTATGATACAAACTACGGTCTTTCCGAATCCACGGGTCCCGGCTGTGTCCATCTGGGAATTGAAAACGTGGACAAGGTCGGAGCCATAGGAGTCCCGGGCTACAGATGGGAATGCAGGATAGTATCCGAGGACGGAAAGGATGTGAAGCAGGGTGATGTGGGTGAGCTTGCAGTGAAGGGCCCCGGGGTCATGACCTGTTATTACAACAATCCGGAGGCTACGGCTGAGGTGTTAAAGGACGGCTGGCTCTATACCGGAGACATGGCCATGCAGGATCCCGACGGTTTCATCTTTCTCGTGGACAGAAAGAAGGATGTCAT
>JAFSWJ010000183.1 GCA_017444545.1 Lachnospiraceae bacterium | reverse complement strand
GTAAAAATCTACATAGAAGAGAACAGCATGCTTCGAAAAGGCGACAGAGTGACGGTGGGCGTATCCGGCGGAGCGGACTCTGTATGCCTTATTTTTGTGCTCATGAGGCTGCGGGATGAGTACGGCCTCTCCCTGAGCGTTGTTCATGTGATGCATGGAATCAGGGGGGATGAGGCAGTCCGTGACAGAGATTTTGTGGAGGATTTTTGCAAAAAATACGGTCTTCCCTTTGAATGTATAGAAAAGGACGTGCCGGCTATCGCTTCCCTGAACCGGATGAGTATAGAGGAAGCCGGACGCATGGTCAGATATGAAGCCTTTGAAAATGCAGGAGGCGACAGGACGGCGGTTGCTCACAATGCCGACGACATGGCAGAGACCGTTCTGTTCAATCTTTTTCGCGGCAGCAGCATACGGGGGCTTTCAGGTATCCCGGCTGTCAGCGGACGTATAATAAGACCGCTCCTTTGTATGCCCAGACGTCAGATCGAGGAGTATCTGAAGGAAAACGGTCAGGAATTTGTAGTTGACAGCACAAATCTAGATAATGATTATGCAAGGAACAAGATCCGCAATATCATCCTTCCAATGGCACGGGAGGTAAATTTCAGAGCAGCAGATCATATAAACGATACGGCTTATGATCTTCAGAAAACGGACGAGTTTCTGGAGATACTCACAAAAAAGGCCTATGAAAGCTTTGTATCGGGAAATGAGGATACCGTCAGTATAGATGTGAAGGCCGCAGAGAAACTTCACGAGGTGATCCTGAAAAGACTTGTTTATATGGCCATAGGGGAGTTGTCCGGCGCAAAAAAGGATGTTTCAAGAGTCCATGTGGAGGATACGGTCAGGCTTTTTTTCATGCAGAGCGGCAGAAAGATACCGCTGATCTACGGACTTTTTGCAGAAAGATGTTTTGACAGTGTGATCATCAGAAAAGAAGAGATACCTCCGTTTTTTGACGGTGAGGAGAAACCGGAAGTGCCGCTTTCTGTCGTCATAGAAAAGGGGGCAAAGACACTTTCCGGTTCAGTCACGGTCAGGGCAAAGGTGGTCGATGCAAAGGATGTAAAAATAAAGGACTTACGGTATACGAAATGGTTTGATTATGATAAAATGTCTGACGGTGCCGTTTTCAGGACGAAAAAGACCGGTGATGTGATCGGTGTGAAGGGCGGCAGCAAAAAGGTGAAGGACGTCCTGACAGAGGAAAAGATCCCCAGATGGAAAAGGGGAAGCCTTTATCTGCTTGCAGACGGGAGCGATGTCCTCTGGATACCCGGCATCAGATATTCCGAAAGCTGCAAGATCGGGGAGGATACCCAAAAGGTGCTGATACTTACATGGGAGGAAGATGAGATTGGAAGACAGGATTGAGGTCCTTTTTTCGGAAAAGGAGATAGACGAAAGGATCAGGGAACTTGCAGGGCAGCTCAGCCGCGATTATGAGGGAAAGGAGATCACTATCATCTGTATCCTCAAAGGGGCTACTTTTTTTGCCTGTGAGCTCGCAAAGAGACTCGAGGTGCCTGCAAAGATCGAATTCATGCGCTGTTCGAGTTATGGCGATGATACCGAGAGCAGCAGGGAGGTCAAGATACTTCTGGACCTTGACAATCCCATCAAGGACAAGGATGTTCTGGTGGTCGAGGATATCATAGATACCGGAAGGACCATGAAGACTCTTCTGGAGGTTCTGAAAAACAGGGGCGCTTCCTCGGTGAAGCTCTGTGCACTGCTCGACAAGCCTGACAGGAGAGAAGTGGAGGTGCACGCCGATTATATCGGGTTTACCATCCCGGATAAATTTGTTGTGGGGTATGGTCTTGACTATGCCCAGAAGTACAGGACCCTGCCATACATTGGCGAGGTTATCGTTTAAGGAGGACATACCTTGAGAGGAACAAGCAGAGGGCTCGCTTTGTACCTGCTTCTTGCGGCGGTGATATTTCTCGTCGTTTTTTCCGCAGGCAGCAGACTTCAAAAGGAAGAGCTCTATTCACATGAGCAGTTTGGATTTGACCTTGAGAGCGGAACAGTTACTGCGGTGAACGTCAAGCCGTATAATAAGACCCCTACCGGACAGGCCGACGTCACATTGAAGAACGGAAGGGTGAAAACCCTCTATGTCGCAGATGTTTCCGAACTTGAGAAGGAACTAAAAAAATCCTTTCCGGCATACACTGAAGAAAGGGTCGAGCAGGAAAGTCTGCTTCTGACCTATGGTTTTCCCGTACTGCTGTCCGTAATCGTGATCTTTATAATAATGGCGATGATGAATGCCCAGGCAGGAGGCGGCGCAGGTGCCAACAGGATGGCAAGTTTCGGCAAAAGCCGGGCAAAGATGTACAATTCCGGTGATACAAAGATCACCTTTGCCGAGGTGGCAGGTCTGCAGGAGGAAAAGGAAAACCTCGAGGAGATCGTGGATTTCCTCAAAAATCCCGCAAAATACACATCGGTTGGGGCGAGGATTCCCAAAGGAGTTATACTTGTCGGGTCTCCGGGAACAGGAAAAACCCTGCTGGCAAAGGCTGTTGCGGGGGAGGCGGGAGTACCCTTCTTTTCGATCTCGGGTTCCGATTTTGTGGAAATGTTTGTCGGCGTCGGAGCATCGAGGGTCAGGGACCTTTTTGCCGAGGCAAAAAAGAATTCACCCTGCATTGTCTTCATAGATGAGATTGATGCCGTAGCAAGGAGACGAGGGACCGGACTTGGCGGCGGACACGATGAAAGAGAACAGACCCTGAACCAGCTCCTCGTCGAGATGGACGGTTTTGGGATAAATGAGGGCATCATAGTGATGGCTGCCACTAACAGGGTGGATATCCTGGATCCTGCGATAATGAGACCCGGAAGATTTGACAGAAAGGTCGGTGTAGGTATCCCCGATATCAAAGGGAGAGAGGAGATCCTCAGGGTTCATTCGAAAAACAAGCCTTTGGGAGATGATGTGGATCTTGAGCATATCGCCAGAACTACAGCCGGCTTTACCGGAGCAGATCTTGAAAACCTAATGAATGAGGCTGCGATCTATGCCGCAAAGGAAGACAGGGCTTATATCACACAAAAAGATATAAATACGGCTTTTGTAAAGGTTGGGATCGGAGCAGAGAAAAAGAGTAAGGTCATCTCCGATGAGGAAAAAAAGATCACCGCATATCACGAAGCGGGGCATGCCATTCTGTTTCATGTGCTTCCCGGGGTGGGACCGGTCTATACGGTGTCCATCATCCCGACGGGTATGGGAGCGGCAGGCTATACCATGCCCTTGCCTGACAGGGACGAGATGTTCCGTACAAAAAGCCGCATGCTCAACGAGATAGTTGTGGATCTGGGCGGCAGGGTAGCCGAGGAGATGTTCATTGGTGATGTCACAACGGGAGCTTCCCAGGATTTCAAGACCGCGACAAAGATAGCAAGGCGCATGGTCACTACCTACGGCATGAGTGAAAAACTGGGAGTGGTAAACTACGATAATGATGATGATGAAGTCTTCATCGGGAGGGATCTGGCACATTCGAGAAAGATTTCCGAGGAGACCGCAAACGAGATCGATGAAGAGGTAAGGGCCATCATAGATTCCTGCCATGAGAAGGCAAGAAAGCTTATTTCGGAGCACAGGGATATCCTCGAACGCACGGCACAGCTGCTGCTTGAGAAAGAAAAGATCTCGAAAGAAGAGTTCGAGGCATTGTGGACCTGATTTCTTGTATATATTGCACAAAAAAACAAAGGTGGCTTTGTATTATTTGTTCAGTATGAACCTTGTCCACCACAAGATAAAGTGTTATATTATCAGCGTACCCCCCAATACAAAAGAGATACCTTCTCCAAAGCAGCCGGTGAGAGCCGGCTGTTTTACTTTGTATTTAAAAAAGTACAAGGAAAAACCTTCACTGTTCCCGAAAAAAACCGATATAATGGGTGAGACGCAAAATCATTGAGTCCAAATCATCCGAAGGAACGGATATTTCAAAGATCAGGGAGAATGAATGATGAGAATAGGAGCAGGAGTACCGAGTTTCTACAATGCATCTTCAAGAATAAATAACATAGAGAACACTGATCAGGTAAGCCGCGTATCGCAGGGAAGCGCCGCTTTGGCAAAAGAGCAGGAGCGCAACGAGGCATCGCAGTACATAGCAGAACACGGCGGAGTCATCCAGACCAAGGTATCTCCCGAGAATGCCTATCAGAAGGCAATGCTCGAAACTCCCAGGGCAAAGGTGGAGGATATGGCAGACAAGCTCATGTCAAAAATGCCCAGGATCCTTGAGGATATGAAGAAGCTTGTACCGGACGAGACAGCAAACGAAAAGGTCGTTGTAAACGAGAACAACGCAGCAGCGGTAGCAGAAAAGACAA
The DNA here is from genome assembly GCA_017444545.1 of Lachnospiraceae bacterium. GTDB lineage: Bacteria > Bacillota > Clostridia > Lachnospirales > Lachnospiraceae > NK4A144. The sequence goes on along the minus strand of JAFSWJ010000183.1, from coordinate 99 downwards.
AACAGAACAACGAGCTGATGAACTTCAGCATTTTATAATACTTTCCCCTTTATACAACCTCCCTTATTAAAGAGATCCCCTGGTTACCCCGGGGGATTT
>JAFSWJ010000182.1 GCA_017444545.1 Lachnospiraceae bacterium | reverse complement strand
CTTTTCCTCCGGAGCCTTTTTTTCTTCCGGAGTCTTCTTTTCCTCCGGAGCCTTTTTTTCTTCCGGAGTCTTCTTTTCCCCGATCTTCTTTTCTTCGATCTTTTTCTTTCCGGATTTCTTTTTCTTCTTTCCCATTATTTTTGCGGCCACTTTCTGTTTATATTATGATGTTGGAGTCAAAAGGTATTTTGCCCCGACTGATGCCACGAATTGCTCTGTTCCCAAAGCAACTCTCGCAATTATGATACAGATCATCACTGTATCGCCCTGCTGTCGTGGCAGGTGAAATATATGATCTGATAAGGATCCGATATCCTCTTCAGGAGATTGACTCCTCCCTTCACCCTGTCATTATCCAGATTGACGAAGGGGTCGTCAAGTATGAGAAAAGGTCTTTCCTCCCCGTACATTGCTTCGATCATTGCCATTCTGCGGCACAGACCCACCAGATCCCTGAAGCCTCCGCTCAAAAGTCCCGTATCCCGGCTCACTCCCCTGTTTTTCACGGTGACATTCAGATTCGCATCCAGCTCATATTCCCTTCCGTCATCCGGTGAGAGCACGCTGTAATACTTGTCAAACGCCCGTTTGACCGGTTCCATATACCTGCCGGTAAAACTCACCTTTGCCTTTTCCAGATATTCCCTCGTATCTGATAATATCTCATATCTGTACTGCAGACGCTCGATCTTTTCCCTGAGGTTTTCTATCTCCTCCTCATCCGCTGCCATATCCTCGAGGACCTCATTGCATCCGTCAAGCTCCTCCTCGTATTTTCTAAGCTGCTCCTCTTCTTTTGCAACCTCTTCGGAAAGCACGTTATACTCATCATCAAGATCATTCATGTCCTTTTCCGGCTCCGTGACATTTTCATCAAAGTCCTCACCGGCATGATCCCTTTCAAAGATCCGGAACTTTTCATCTGCTTCCAGGGCTCTGTCAGAAGCGTTTTTCAGATCATTCATCCTGTCCTTTAGCTGCAAAAGCCCTCCGGAAGGATCGACACTTTCAACCCCGCCGTATCTGGCAAGATAACCGTTTACCTCCTTTACAAGAGCCTCCCTTTCCTTTGCGGTCTCGTCAAAAACAGCTCTCTTTTTTGAAAGCTCTGCCTGCTTTCGCATGTCCGTCCTCACTCCCTCAAGAAATGCGGGAATGTCATCAACCTCTCCTTCCTCACCCAGGTTCTTTAAAAATTCCCTCACCGTCTCACCGGTCTTTTCAATGAACCTTTCATCATCGTCTATGTTCTTTGCCAGCTCGATCGCAGTCTCATCCATCTGCCTCCTTATCTTTTTGATTGATAATAAAGACACGATTCCGGCAAGCACCGCTGCTCCCGCTATAATAAAAGCGGTCATCGCAGGCATCCGCTTTGAAACCCCCGCAAAGAACAGCACTGCTGCAATGATAAAAAACAGTATTCCAAAGATCACTCTGACCGTGTTCCTTCTTTTTTCATCAAGCCTTTCCTTTTTCTTCATCTCCTGCATCAGCTTGAGATTGGCTTTTTTTGAAGGCAATGCGCTCTTTCTGCTGGCGCTTTCGGAACACAGGGCCAGAAGCCTTGATATCTCCTCATCCTCCGGAAAGCCGTTTATATAAGTATCATAGATCCTTTCCTCTTCACTTCTTTCATCCTCGGAAAGACGCATTTCCCTCATGGCCCTGTCAAGTCCGGACAGACCGGACGCCTTGTTTACCATCTCGTTCAGGCCGGCTTCATCAGGCACTCCCTCTTCAAATGAACGAACGATCTCTTCCTTTTTCTCTTCGGCTTTTTTTGCTTCCTCCTTCAGGCTTTCATACTCCCGTCTGATCCTGAATCTGTCCTTTTGGGCGGAAACGGCCTTCATCTCTTCCCTGATACTCTTCAGCTTCTTTTTGTTCTCATCCTGAAGCAGGTTCAGACGTTTTATCTGATCGATGATCTCTGATCTGTGCTCCTCATGTGCAGCCTTTCCGGAGATCCTGACCTCACGTGCTGCCAGATCCTCCTTCAGCCTTGCAACGGCTCCGGTCTTTCGAAAAGGGGTCAGACTGTCAGCCTCCTTTTTCAGCCTTTCCTGAACAGCGGAAAACTGCCCCATATCGCCCGTATCCCTGACATTTCCTATCTTTGCATTGATGGCACTGGTGGCACTGGTCTCACAGTCCTGCTGCCCTATGAACACCGTCCGCTCAAAGGAAGCACTGTCTATCCCGAAAAGCTCCTCACCGATATTTTCCGTGTAATCGGAACTCTTTATATTTGTCTTTGCGTCGTACAGTTCAAAGGTACTTTCCTTCTTTTCATTAAAGGTTCTTTCTATCCTGTAGGTCTTTCCCTTTGCCTCAAAAACGAGCATTCCGCCGTAGCCGCCTCCCTGCCAGGGCTGAAATCTCTTTCTCTCATTTTCAAGCTCACTCCTCTTTCCCTCATTATCAAAACCATAGAACATGACTCTGATGAAGGATGCCAGAGTACTCTTTCCCCAGCCGTTTTCATGAACTATGGTATTGATCCCGTCATGAAAAAGATATCTGTAGTCCTTTAATGTCCCGAAATTGTCTATCTGCAGACTGATAAGCTTCATTGCCATTCCTCCCCGGAAAGAGCCTGTATCCCGCAGCGTACGATGGCGGATCTCCTTTCCTCGTCAAGACTCTCATCAGCCTTGAGTATCCTCACAAATTCTCCCTTGAGGGAGGCATCCTTCAAAAAGCTGTCATAATCCACGGCCAGCTTTGTCTCATCGTAAACCTTCAGAAAATAATAATCCCCCTCAAACCTGAGCCTCACCTGTTCGGGATCCTTTTCACACTCCACGTCCACCTTTCCGCACAAAACGATCTTTACCATATCATCCGCAGGGATATCCGCACCTTCAAGCGCTTCCGAAACAGCATCCGCGATCTCGACAGTCGTCATGACACCGCTGACATCCACATTTACCTGATGCAGCCTCCGCTTTGCAAAGGGAATGAATTTATGCGAAACAGTCCTTTCCTTCACGTCAATGTCCAGAAGCTCAAAACCATGCTCACCGCATTCATCAAAGCCTCGGCCCTCAAGACATCCCGGATAGCAGTACTCACCTCTCGGCGGCAGGTTTCCCGTCTTTCTTTCATGAATATGCCCCAGCGCCAGATAATCAATG
>JAFSWJ010000022.1 GCA_017444545.1 Lachnospiraceae bacterium | reverse complement strand
GTCTACAGTCCCAACAGACATATTTATCTTGCCACTCTTGCGGGTATGGCGGAAAGGACGGTCATGTGCAGCTCGCTTTCCAAAACCTATTCGATCACGGGCTGGCGCCTGGGTTACGTCATAGCTTCAAAAGAGATAACCGAAAGGGTCAAAAAGGTACATGATTTCCTCACCGTAGGTGCAGCGGCTCCTTTGATGGAGGCTGCGGTTGAGGGCCTTTGTTTTCCGGATGAGTATTATGATGAGCTTTTGGAGAGCTATACCCGGAAAAGGGATCTTTTCTGTAACGGTCTTGATGATATAGGTCTTTATTATACAAAGCCGCAGGGCGCCTACTATGTCATGGTTGATATCAGCCGGTACGGCTATGAAAGCGACCTGGAGTTTTGTGAAAAGCTGGCCGAAAAGGTGGGAGTCGGGGCGGTGCCCGGTTCAAGCTTTTTCAAAGAGGATGAAAACAGGTACATCCGGTTTCATTTTGCCAAAAAAGAGGACACGCTGCAGGAGGCTCTGGAGCGGCTTGCGGATATAGATCGGATGAAAAAATGAAAGGCGTATCAGTAGGCAGCCTCTATTTCCCTGATCCGCTGATAGAATTTTTTGTTCACGGGAACAGGTACATCGTATTTTTCTGACAGGCGGATCATTTCACCTGCAAACATCTCGACCTCTGACTTTCTCTTTGCGACAGCATCCTGCCTCATGGAGGGATATCCGTCGGGAGCGAGACCTTTCAATATCTTCATGTCGGCTTCATAATCTTCATCCGTGATGTTGACGCCGGCAGCCTTTGCCATATCGATCACTTCCTGCATCGCACCTTTCAGATCTGCGTTTGCCACAGGATCGTTAAACACTCCGCTGTAGCTTGTTTCGTATACCATGCATGCCTGATTGATGCCTACATTCATCATATACTTGTTCCACATGGCGTGGGCTATGTCTTCGCAGATCTCGTGAGGAAGATCCACGCTTTTGAAGAAGTCGGACAGTGTATTGAGTGCATCCCTTTGGGATCCGTCTTTTATTCCGATCTGAAGTTTTCCTGTTTTTGTATAGGTGAGGGAAGTGTTATCTCTCATTGCATCCATCCCTATCGGCACACAATTGATGATCCTGCTTCTGTCAAAGGTTTCGGCCAATATTTCTTCGCTTGTTATACCGTTCAGGAGTGAAATAATGACGGTGCTTTTGTCAGTCAGATCTTTTGAGAGTTTTATGGCATCATCGAGGTCATCATATTTGGTAGCTATGATCAGCAGATCAACCTTTTGTCCGGCTGTATCTTTTGGTGTTTTCACATCAAAGCGGACTTCATTTCCGTTTATGGTGTATATATCCTTTTCGTGACGTTTTTTTCTGTTTTCATCCATCAGAAAGAAGAGTTCTCCCGTGGACCGGTTTTCTTTTATTATCTGTCCGAAGAGCAGTCCCAGCGCGCCCATTCCGACGATACATACATTTTTGATCATGGCAGCCTCCTTTGTTTTTTTCATTATAGTGCCATGCCGCGGACGATTCAAGGTGCAGCAGGGGGACGGTTCTGTGTGACGGCAGTATTCATCGGCGTTTCACGGACTTTGCATGGAGAAGTGAAACAGAGAACCGTCCCTCTGAAACAGAGTTAATGTTTTTCAGAGTTATGGACGATATACAATAAGGAGGAGTGTGCGGATTATTGACATGGAGGTTGATCATGAAGATAAGTGAAGCAAGACGTGTTTATTATGCAAACAGAATGCAGCTTGACAGTCAGATGAGGGACATTTCCAAAAGGAAGACGGAGGCTGAAGACAGATATAAACTGACGGGGGACAGCAGTTTTGGCGAGGAGGCAGCTTCCCTGGAACTGTCCTATCAATCCCTGAAAAAAACTTTTGATGAGAATCAGAAGGTTCTTGACTCGCTGATGGAACAGTGGATTTCGGTCTTTGATGTAAAATCATCGCAGAATGCAGGTGAGGCAATGGCGGAGGAGGCAAAAAACATCGGCAGGATCATGACAGTCTTTCGCAGGATGGCGCATGGTGACATCGTTCCGCCTTATGATGAAAAGAAGCTCATGGAGTATGATGACAAAATGTATCAGGCTGCAAAGAACATGCAGATGATGGCACAGCAGATGGAAAAAGAGCGAAAGAAGCACAAATCTCTCTGGGAGGATGATGAAAAACCTGATCCGCAGGATCCTTTGAAAGCAGCTGATAATTCAGAATATATTGGAGTACTTCCGGATATCGAGATCCCGGAAGCAGAGCAGTCGATCAATATCGAAGGTTAGACTGCAAGAACTGTTCTCTGTTTCGGGGGGACGGTTCTGTGTTACAAGGATACATATCTAAGTCGTAAAACATCGATAAATACAGGCGTTACAGAGAACCGTCCCCTGTAACGCAATCCGGGCATTCGCCCAAACTTTTCAATTATTCTATGGTTACCCTTTGGTTTCCGGATCATTTTTCCGGATGAGTTTAATTATTTAAGGAGGTATTTTTAATGCCGAGAAAAGCAAGAGTAAAGAGCGCGACAGGAGTGTACCATGTGATGCTCCGGGGGATCAACAGACAGAGAATATTCGAGGAAGGAGGGGACTATGTAAGATTCATTCAGG
>JAFSWJ010000181.1 GCA_017444545.1 Lachnospiraceae bacterium | reverse complement strand
CTTCAGGACTTTTTCCTTTTGTTTTGCAGCAGTTTTTGGTGCCTTTCCGTTTACGACCCTGAACTCCGACATGGTCACGGCCACCTTCTTTCTTTCCTTTCCGGACGGAGTCCAGGGATCGGGATGGGTCTTTACATAGTTGACGCTTGCCATCCTGATCTGCCTGAAAAACGATTCCAGCTTTATCGCCTCGGCCTTCGGGATATCAACGATCTGTTTACCGGGGTTTTCGCTCTTTAAGGCCGAGAGCTGACCCTCCAGCTGTTCAACGGATTTTTTCATCCACTGGTAATGTCCCGTATCTTTTGTAAACCATTTGCTGCCAAGCTTCCTGAAGCTTTCCCTTGCAGCCGCAAGTTTTTCTGCTGTAGCCACCAGATCGATGTCAGTCCTGACATCCGAATTCACAAAGTTCATCTTTCCGCGCACAGCGGACGCATCCACGTATTTTATGGTCTTGTCCGTTTTATCCTTCAAAGCTCTTCGCGAAGCCTTCCTCAAAACCGGCGGCACACCCATGGCCCTTCCGAAATAGTTTTCGTTTTGCCTGCCGTTTCTTTTTTCTGCCAGCCTGCTGATCGGATAGTCCCCGAACTTTTCATCCGGCACCACGAGTATCCTTCCCTCTGATAATTCCGTGGATCCTGTTTTTTTCTGCAGATCCATATCCGTCTTCAGTCTGTCCTGAAGCTTTTTCAGACGTTTGTGGCATGCTTCAAGTTCTTCTTTGGTGAAATTCATATCCTTCAGCATCAGATCCATCTTTTCCGGAGAAAGATCAAATACCTTTTGTGCCGTGGAAAGACGCATGATCCTCATATCCTCGGGATCGACGATCTTTTCGTAGGCCCCGTTTTCCGCTTTGACCTTTGTACCGAACGACATATCATTGTCAATGCCCCTGACACCTGTGATAATGACCTTTCCGTTCACCTTGGAGGTTTTGTAGAGCATGTTGTATCCATGACGGTCACAGTTACCGCATATATAGTCGAGTGCCATGAGGTCGGAAAGCTGCTGCTTGAATTCGGGTGATTCCAGCGCCTCATAGTTACCGTCGATATATGTCTTTCCTATCTCCAGGATCTCATCATCCTTTTTCAGACGCCCTATATCGGTGCCCGCTGCCTTTTGCTGAAAGGTACCCTTCACGGTCTCATTCCCGATCTTTACCTCAAAGCTTCTGGCTCCGGCGATGATATTTCCGATCCCCAGATAGTTGGCCACAGTGCTCATTGCGGTATTCCTCTTGTCGATGTTCTCTCCTTTGGGGATACCTGAATGGTAATGATTTGTATTATAGTTGAGTGCGTAGTCTGTCGCATCATGCACCATCCGGATGAAATTTCTTCGCAGGGCAACACTGCCTTCCTTATTACTCATCAATTCTTCCTGCAGGTCACTGTCGAGCAGACTAAAGAAGGGATAGAGAGCATCGCGGACGACCGCGGGATTTTTGGCCACTTCATCAGCATCTTTCTCATTTCCAAGCATCTCTATCTGAGCGCTGCGCTGCCTGAAAAAATCCATCACAAGATAAAAATCCTCATCATAGATCAGGTTTGCCATCCTGAATTCCGCTGACCCTTCACCATATCCGGCACGTATCTTCTCTCTGAATTCCCTCATCTTTTCCCCGAATCCGGTCAGCTCATAGCCCTTTGTAAAGAACCCCTCCTCTGTATTTCCGTCTTCGAACTTTAACCGCACGGGCATGCGGCTGCTCATCTGTCCGCCTACGGTGGTGATATCCTCAGGCTTTTCGATCTCGGCCTGTATGCTCCTGCCGCTTTGGATCAGACCCAAAAGGGTACGCTCCTGTGAAGTCACGCCCATTGCTTCATTGAGGGCACGCATATCCTCGACAACTATACCCCGCAGTGCTTTTATACAATAAGAACGCCCCTGACCGAAGCCTGTATCCACGGACTCTCCCTCTTCCCTGATATAGCGGTCGCAGGCATTCAGCAGATTGCCGTATTCTTTGATTATCTTTTCAATATCATCATCGGAGAGCACGGCAGATCCTTCATAGTAGGGTTCCGTGAAGGTACGCAGTTTCCTTGCCATCCTGTTTACTTCTACAAAAGCACCCGACAGATCATCATCTCCGATATATACGGCTTCCACATCATCTATCGCATCCTCCAGACGATTGTTGACAACCGCACCCTGAGGCTGTACTTCCACAGCTTCATCCAAAACCTGTTCCTCCGGCTGATCCTGCTGAACAGGTATCTCTCCCGCTTCATTTACAGGCTGCGGAACTATCTCCTTTGAATAGCTTATCTTCATTTCGATACCGGCTGTACCCGTAGCTATTCCCAGAAAAGTCTTGCTTCCGGGATTGCTGCGCTCTTTGTCATCCGGAGCGGCATTTATCTTTGGAAGATTTTCCACCTCCACCAGAGAATCAAAGGTGACCGGGGTCAGAGGATCCATCGCCATCTGCGCAAGCTTGCTGAAGGTGAGATCCTTGTAGGTCCTGTCAGGCGCCTGGACACCTTTGCCGTGGGGCAGCGAATCCTGATATATGATCCTGTCTCCGTCAAAACCCACTATGGTCCTGTAATGTCCCTTTACCAGCAATGCAACAGGCGAGTGATGAATCTCGATCGCCTCTTTGATGTACTTTCGCATATAGTCTTCAAACGCTTTTTTCTGCTGCTTTGTATTGCCTGCCTGATCCCATGAAAAAGTCACCTCCTGCATGGCAGTGCCCGGCAGAAGGGTATGCAGTATATCTCTCTTTTCAAAGGGATTTGCAGTCTCATCCTCTGTAAGTATGGATGATTCATTTTTCTGAAGCTTTCCCGCATCCGAAGGATCCTTGATCTGCCTGTAGTTTCGGATATCCTGCTGAGACACCTCCACGCCGCGGCTTTGCAGCAGGTTTGAATACGCAACGGACCAGCAGCCGTTCACGCTTGTCTGCAGTGCTCTCTGGTTTATCTGAAGCTGCGATCCGTTTCCAAGCTTTCTGACCGCTGCCAGCGGCGGCTTTTCAGCACTGTTTTTCAAAGTGTTTGACAGGCTTTCGATCTTTACTATGGCTTCTGCCTGCCTTTTCAGATTCTCAACATAGAGGGGATTTATGCGATCCAGTTCTTTCCGGTTTACGGTTATGAAATCAGCGATCTCATCCAGATTTGATGTGTTCAGGATCTCTTTGGGGATCACGTTGTCATCCAGTTCCACAAAGATATCGCCGCCGTCATTTTGGTATATCCTGCTTTTTGGCGGATTTCCCAAAAGAAAGTGTCTGCCGTGTTCCATGAGCTTCGGAACAAATTTAGATGAGGGCAGATCCTTTCCGTTATTTTCCCTGACCCATTTATAGTAGCCGGGATAGGAATACTTACTGTTGCTTCCGGAGCCGTTCATTATGCTGTCGAGGAGATTTCTGTCTTCTCTTTCGGAAGGCGCCTGCCCGGTTTCGATCGCATTGGATAATACATTCATCATCTCCTGCTTCGCCTGCTCCGGGATCGTACCGGTAGCAAGAACCCATTCACTCAGGGCTCTCCATTTTTCTATATTTGTCTGTCTGAGATCAGCCTCCTGCTTTTCTTTTTCAACACGGTTGTTTTCAGCCGGCAGCTCAGCGGGCGCCACTTCACGGTTCAGGGCCTCATTCAAAAGAGCCCTTATCCTGTCACCGTCCGCATTTATTATACCGGCGCTGCTTTCAAGCAGATGGACCAGCGCCTCGTTTCTGGCCGCAAGATCGGGGTAGTTCATACCGTTGATGAAGGAATCAAACTCCTTTGCAAAAT
>JAFSWJ010000180.1 GCA_017444545.1 Lachnospiraceae bacterium | reverse complement strand
TGTATCAGGACGCCGAGAAGAGAAAGGCGGAGCTGATGGAGAGTAATGAAATGAACGGCCTCATGTTCAAGATGGAAAATGACCCGAGGATCACTCCCGTAGGAAGGTTTTTGAGAAAAAGCTCCATCGATGAGCTGCCCCAGTTCTGGAACGTGTTAAAGGGTGATATGAGTCTTGTGGGGACCAGACCGCCGACGGTCGACGAATACGAGCAGTACGAATCATATCATATGAGACGGCTTTCCATCAGACCGGGGATCACGGGACTGTGGCAGGTGTCCGGCAGGAGCGACATCACGGATTTTGAGGACGTGGTAAAGCTAGATCTGAAGTACATAGACCGCTGGTCGCTGCTTCTTGATATCAGGCTGATCTTTGCCACAGTGGGGATCGTGCTTTTTGGAAAGGGTGCGAAATAAAAAAGAAACGGTCTTTGACCGTTTCTTTTTAGGAGAGTATATTGGGGAGAATATCTAATCAAAAACTCGCAAGCTCGTAGCTTCCTCGTTCCTTTGATCTGAAAATCATTATAGGATCCAAATATGTTCAAATCGTGAACATGTCCTAAAAATCATCTAAAATTTATAAACAAAATGGAAAGTGAGATCACGCCTTCATTTGACATGGGAATACTTAAGGTTGTATCTTTGATATGTTGCTGAAGTCAGGGGTGTCCGGTTATCCGGGCTGAGAAAATACCCTCAAAACCTGAACCGGGTAATGCCGGCGTAGGGAGACAAGGAGTATATCATGTCAATATTTTTCAATTCGGAAGAAGGCGGTTCTTATTATTCACTCACAACGGCAGGGACTGTTGCGATCATTGTGGTCGTTGCAGTGCTTCTCATCATCGCTGCGGTCATCGGATCGGGAAAAAAAGAAGAAAAAAAGGGACCGGCAGTCAATGCAAAGACACTTTCGTTCACGGGAATTTCCCTTGCACTTGCTTTTGTGCTGTCATATGTGAGGATCTTCAAGCTGCCCTGGGGCGGCTCGGTGACGCTTTGTTCCATGCTTTTTGTGGTGCTCATCGGCTACTGGTACGGGCTGAAGGTCGGGCTCATAGCAGGCTTTGTTTACGGATGTCTGCAGTTCATACAGGGAGGAGGAAGTTATATCCTCGATCCTTTGCAGGCAGGTCTTGATTATTTCATAGCCTTCATGGCGCTGGGGCTTTCGGGCCTGTTTTGCAAAATGAAAAAGAACGGGCTGACGATCGGATATATCGTGGCAGTGCTTGCCCGCGGGGCTTTTCATTCCCTGGGCGGGTATCTGTACTGGATGGATTATATGCCGGAAAACTTTCCCGCAAAGTATGCTTCGGTATACCCCATAGCCTACAACTATGCATATCTTCTGGCGGAAGCTGCCATCACTCTCATTGTGATCAACTTCCCGCTGGTAAAGGATGCGCTTAACCGCATCACTGATATGGCAAGAAAATAATGTGACAGGGGTGTGACAGGGGGGCGCATACCGTCCGGTGGACGGTAGTTTTGCGCCGACCGGAGCGGAGAAGTCCCCCTGTCACATTTTTGACTCTGTATCACGGGGACGGTTCTCTGTTACAAAATGGAGGCTGGACTTCGTGAAACGCTGATGAATACTGGTGTTACAGAGAACCGTCCCCTGTGACGGGCCTGATATGGAAAGAAAACAGTTTGTGTTTAGAGGAGGGTTTTTATGTCGGATGTCAGAATGGAAAAGGCGATCGCTGATCTTGATGTACTTGCTTCCGTATCAGGTGATGATAACGGGGTTCTTTCCGGTGTCAATGAGGCCATAAGGGCCCTGAAGGCAAAGACGGACAGTTTCTATGCGGATAATAAGGAACTTTCCGATGAAGACATCGCAGATCTCCTTGCGGAATATGAAAAAGTCCTTAATGCCTGCGATGAGTTTGCCAAACAGGGAAAGGAAATATCAGGCATAGGAAAGGGCAGGCTTGCGTGTGTGGAGGCGATCCGCGCCCTTGTGACGGAGGATATGCGGTCCCTTAACGAAGCGGGCGGTCTGAGCGTGAAGGGACGCACCCTGCACAGGATAATACAGGAAGGGCGTTCCATAACCGCAAGTGTGAACGAGGGAGAAGAGATAAAAACCGTCGGCGGACAGATGAACTCCCGTATCCCCGTGAAGCTGAAGTTTGAGGACGGATCGGAGGAAGAGGGCTTCTTTACCGAAAGCGTTCAGGCAAAAGGCGTCGAAACGATCCAGGCGGAGATAATCCTGGAAAATGAG
>JAFSWJ010000179.1 GCA_017444545.1 Lachnospiraceae bacterium | reverse complement strand
GGGACTGTGAAATCCGTTCCCGAGAGCAACACTGTTGTCGGAAAATCGGCAGATCTGACAAAAAAGCTTTCAGAAAGCGCAAAAAAGATCAAGAATATAGGTCAGACGGGCGTGAAGGTGGTCAAACAGATCGAAAAGGGTCAGGAGACCGTCAAGAAGGGGCTTTCAAAGCTTGGTGCCGCAAAAAAGGTCGAAGGAAAGATCGATATCCCCGTGGGAAATCTTGAGAAGGCCTTCAACAATATCATAAACATCGCCGATGACAAACAAAGAACAAAGAATATGGCCAATTTCCTCACCAATGCTCTGGATCAGGCAGGAAAGATCGTAAAGCAGGTAGGGGGAGACAATTCTTTTTCAAGGATCGCAAATCAGGCAAATGTCCAGGTGTCCGGTATGGAGCAGGCAGGACCTGATGCGGATGCGGTCAAGCAGGCCCAGGCGTCGGTGAAAAACATCATGAATGCCACAAAGATCCTTTCAACTACCATGAAGGAGGCAAAACAGAGTCACAAGCTCCTTGACCAGGCAGTGATCCTCGGACCGGTGCTCACCATCATCAAGGGTGTGGATACCTTTAACACCCTGCAAAAGACCAATGACAAGCTCAAAGCCCTGACGGAAGAGGACAAAGCTCTCAATATCACCGACAAGAATGTGATCCGCCATATGGGACTCGGCAAAAACATGATGCTGAAGGAGAATGAGACAAAGCAGAAAGAAGCCATGGCAAATGCAGTGTTTGATGCCTCTGTTTCAACAGCCTCCATTCTTTCAGGGGGATCTCCGGTTGTGGCGCAGATAACCAAATATATCAAAAAGGTCTCACCCATCGATCATCTCATAAACCAGATGAAGGCAAAGACAGATCACGAGATCATGATGGAGGATGCCTTCGGCTCCATGGAAAAATACGAAAAGATCAAAGCGGAGCACGGACTGACGAGGGATGAGATCGAAAACGAGATACTGAAAATGACGGAAAGCTCCACTGTTCAGGAATATGCTGACAGGGTCAGGGCCGAAACGGCGCTGCATCTTCACAGCAGAAGTGAACAGGCCAGGAAAAATGCCATCGAAAATGCCGCCACAAAGCTTAAGGATGCAGGCAATATCGAGGGCAAAACAGCAGAGGATATCTACAAGGAGATCGGTGGACGTACTGATTATGACAAGCTGATGGGCCGCTCCAAGGAGGAGATCCACAAGATGAAGGTGGAGGAGGCCAAGCAAAAGAGGCTTGAAGACAGGAAAAAGAAAGAACAGTCCCTTCAGTCCGGAAAAAACAGAAGGGCAGGCAAAGCGGTAATGTAAAACAAAACGGGCAAAAGCCCTTACAAAGGAGGAAACTATTATGGCAACAGCACTAGAAATTTTGAGAGACAGACTGACGGAGGATTCCATCGAGCTTTCATATGACAATATAGACGGGATACCGACCCTCAGGCTGGTCCTTGATTCAATGGGACAGGATGAAAGCGGCATAGCCATCCTTGAGCTTTCCGCCATCCCCCTTGAGGATGAGGAAAAATACGGATATTTCCATTTCATGTCCGTCGTTGCAAACAAGCTGGAAGCAGCCCAGATACCTGGTACATTGAAAAATCTGAACCGTATAAATCTTGAGGTCCTGCTTGGAAGCTTTCAGATCATAGAAGAGACAGGGACTCTCGTTCACAAGTATGTATTAAAGACAGTGAACGAAAAGCCGGAGGATACGGCAGAGGATCTCTACAACTGCCTTGTGGACATCGTTGCCCTCAGAAACAACGACTTCGACAACGTCCTTTCAGCC
>JAFSWJ010000021.1 GCA_017444545.1 Lachnospiraceae bacterium | reverse complement strand
CGTGCCGGTACATCCTTGTACCGGCATCCCTGTTTTTTGTAGCGTTTTTCAAGTATCATAACGGCTCGAAAATGGGCGTCGAAAAACAAGCACCTGCCGTCTCTGCGAAGACTGTGAATAGATCACATGTGCTCCTGCCAAAGAATTTGCAAGACATCAGAATATATGTTTTTGTGAACAATAAGCCGTCAGTTCTCAACGAGTCCCAGACTGATAAATTTTGGAGTACGCCGGCTGCGCACGCTTTTTGTGCGCAGAACGGGGCCTCCAAAATTTTGTTTATCAGGCGCCGGATGAGTTTAGAACTGGACGAGCCGTGAACAAAACATATATTCTGATGTCCGCAAAAAAGTGGGACACAGATACGTCCCCTGTCCCACTATTGTTGTGAAGCGATATACTCCATGGCTTCAAGGTATCCGGCCAGACCGTGGCCGACGATCTGTTTGTCGCAGGCCGGAGCCGTGACCGAGGTTTTGCGGAATTCATCGCGGGAATTGATGTCCGAGATGTGGATCTCCACCATGGGAATGGTGTCATATGAAAGCAGGGCATCATAAATGGCGTAGGAATAATGAGTGTATGCCCCGGGATTGATCACTATGCCGGAGGTCCCGTCAAAATAGGCCTCCTGTATGCGGTCGATGATGGCGCCCTCATGGTTTGACTGAAAGCACTCAACCTCGACTCCCAGCTTCTCAGCCTTATCCTTTATCATGGAGACCAGATGGTCATAGCTTTGCTCCCCATAGGTCTTTTTGTCCCTGATCCCGAGAAAATTCAGGTTCGGTCCGTTTATCACAAGGATCTTCATAAACCAAGTTCCTTTCTGATCCGCAAAGAAATGGTATCCGGATCATCCTCTCCTATATCGATGATGATATCTGCCGCATCAGCATAAAGATCCTGCCTTGCAGCAAGGAGCTCTTCCACCCTCTTTTCAAGATCATGTCCCGAAAGCATGGGCCTTTTTTCAACCCCTCTTTCAAGGCGCCCTATAAGGACCTCTCTGTCCGCCTTCAGATAGACGACAGTGCCAAGGTCCTTCAGGATCCTCCTGTTTTCCTCCCTTACCGGCATCCCGCCGCCAAGAGAGATGATACAGTTTTTCGTATCATTTTGAAGTTTTCTCAAAAGTGCGGTCTCCATGTCACGAAAGGCTTCCTCGCCATCAGATGCAAAGATACCGGAGATCGCTCTTTTCTGCTCTTTTTCTATCAGTTCATCCGTGTCGATGACCTTCATACCCGTGTCATCTCCGAGCGCTTTTGCTATCCTGCTCTTTCCGCATCCCATGAATCCCTCAAGGATCAAGTTCTTCATACAACTCCTCCCGAACCTGCGCAGGCACCTCCCTGTCCATGAAGATCTCATAGGAGGCTACCGCCTGGTACATGAGCATACGCAGACCGTTATAGGCCTTTTTGCCGCGTTCACGAAGTTTTTTCATGAAGACGGTCTCCCTTGGCACATAGATCAGATCCACTCCCGTTTCCACAAGATCAAAAAAGGCATCATCCTTTATGACACATTCGTCATCATGAGGCGAAAGCCCCACACTGGTGCACTGGATACAGATACGATCAGGGCTTTTCGGGATCTTTTCCCACTCGTCAAAGCCGAGGATCTCCACATTTTTGCTCTTTCCGAATATCTCCTTTGCCTTGCTCTTTGAGCGGTTCAGCACATAGATCTTTGAAGCCCCGGTCTTTTGCAGGGCATACATCACGGCCTTTGCCGCGCCCCCTGCTCCAAGCATTATCACTTCCCTGTTGTAGGCTATCACACTGTCATGATCCATCTGGCGCATGAAGCCCGAAAAGTCTGTATTATAACCCTTGTAGCCCTTTTTGGAAACCGCTATGGTATTGACGGCACCGATCTCGAGAGCCGCATCATCAAGCTCCGTCACCTCCGCCATGACAGCCTGCTTGTGGGGCACGGTCACGTTGAGGCCCGTGATGCCAAGTCCGTAGGCACCCCTGACTGCCTCTGCCAGATTGCCCCTGTCCACATGGAACGGCACGTATACCACGTTGTCGCCCAGCTTTTCGGCCAGGAAATTGTGGATCGCAGGCGAGCCCGTATGCTCCACCGGATCTCCGATGATACCTATAACCTTTGTCTTTCCGTCAATCTTCATCTCAATGCTCCTTCAAGTTCCGAACTGTTCTTCCTGCGAAAGACCGGAAAAAAGAACAGTACCGGATATTCCAGTATCCTTTTCAGATGGATATAAAACTTTTCATGAAACGAGATGCGCTTCACCAGAATGCTCCTGATACCGGCATTTGATGCGCCAAGCACATCCGTAAACAGCTGGTCTCCTATGAGGACGGTACTCTTCCTGCCGGTCTCCATCTTTTTCATGGAAAGCAGAAAGCCTTCCCTTTTCGGCTTTGCCGCCTTGAAGATATATGCGCTGTTCACATCATCGGCAAAGCTTTTGACCCTCTTCTGCCCGTTGTTTGAAAGTATGACGGTCCTGATCCCCGCAGCGTGAATGCGGGCAAAGAGTTCCCTGCTCCTGTCGTCTGCGGGAGCATCGTGCGGAACAAGGGTATTGTCTATATCAAAGATGATACCCCTGATGCCTGTTTCGTAAAGCTTTTCATAGTCGATCGTATACGCCGAATCCGTCCTGACCGTAGGTAAAAGACTGACCATAATAAAACCCTTCAAAGATAAGAAAGGCTCTGCCGGAAAACTGCAGAGCCTGAATTATCATTTATCCAATACTTTCTTTAACTCATCCATAAAGGTGTTGATGTCCTTGAACTCCCTGTATACCGATGCGAACCTGACATATGCCACGGTATCGATATCCTTGAGCTTGTCCATGATAAGCTCGCCTATCACGGTGCTGGGGATCTCCTTTTCCTCTCTGGCGTAGATCTCCGTCTCCACCTCGTCCACGATTCCGGTGAGCTGATCCGCTGAGATCGGCCTCTTGTGGCAGGCCTTCATGACACCGCTTTCGATCTTTTCTCTGTTGTAGGATTCCCTGTTGTTATCCTTTTTGATTATGATGAGAGGGATGGTCTCTACCTTCTCATATGTCGTGAACCTCTTGTTGCACTCATCACACACACGCCTGCGTCTGATGGAATTGTTCTCCTCGGCCGGTCTTGAATCTATAACCCTCGTATTCTCATGGCCGCAATAAGGACATCTCATAACACTCTCCTATTATTTATTCCTGAGGAAATCAGGAATTTTTATACTCTTCGGCTCAACCCTGCTGTTCATGCTTCCGCCCCTGCCTGCATCACCTGCGCCGCCGTCATTGTTGATGAGCTGTACCTCTCTGGCATTGGGCGTCTGCGGTCTTGCTCCATACTGACCCGCCTGCTGGTTCGGGTTCATGCCGGGGTTCATTCCCATGCCGGGATT
>JAFSWJ010000020.1 GCA_017444545.1 Lachnospiraceae bacterium | reverse complement strand
TACCTTGCGCTCCGGTAGGTGCTCGGCATGGGGCCCCCCTGCTCGCGCCCTAGTCTTGTGCCGCTTAACTAAATGGCTGCGGAACGGTTCTATGTAATCCGACTATTTTACTCTCGTGATCAGGCTTTTGATGAGTTCCGTGAGGAAGGGGTTGTCGTACGGAAGTGAGGCGAGATCCGAAAGTGCTCTTTCGGAGAGGAGTTCGACTTCTGCTTCGGATTTTTCAAGACCGTAGTATTTTACGTAGGTGTTCTTGTTGTTCTTTTCGTCGCTTCCGACGGGCTTGCCGAGGACCTCACTGGTGGAGGTGACATCGAGGATGTCATCCTTTATCTGGAAGGCAAGACCTACATCATGGGCGATGGAGCCTGTGGCGGTGATCTCCATTTCGGAGGCTCCGGCAAGGATCGCACCGGTCATCATGGCAGCCTCTATGAGGGCGGCCGTCTTTTTTTCGTGGATGAAACACATGGTCTCGGGAGGGATGGTCTTTCCCTCTGTCTCCACATCCACGACCTGTCCCCCTATCATGCCGAAGATCCCGGTCTTTTTTGCAAAAAGGGAAAAAGCCCTTGCAGTGCGGGGACTCTGATCTATGGTGAAGGCAGATGAGACGGTCT
Organism: Lachnospiraceae bacterium; assembly: GCA_017444545.1. GTDB lineage: Bacteria > Bacillota > Clostridia > Lachnospirales > Lachnospiraceae > NK4A144. The sequence continues at coordinate 928 of JAFSWJ010000020.1, read as the reverse complement.
CAAAGGCGTAGTTTAAAAGGGCATCGCCTGCAAGGATCCCCATGGCTTCCCCGAATGCTGCGTGAGTGCTCTTGCGGCCCCTGCGGTACTCATCATTGTCAAGGGCAGGAAGGTCATCATGAACAAGAGAATAGGAATGTATCATCTCGATGGCTGCCATGAAGGGTTCGATCACCCTGTCATGTCCCCCGAAAAGAGTGTAAGTTTCAAGCATCAGTACGGGACGCAGTCGCTTCCCGCCGGACATGACACTGTAGCGCATTGCTTCCAGTACGGTCTTTTGAGGTCCCTCTGCTTCGGGAAGGTATTTTTCGAGTATGGAATCAACCCGGTCCGTGCGGCTTTTCAGTTCGTTTTCAAAATCCATCATAAAACCCCCGATCATTTGACTTTATGCGGTTTCTTGCTTATTATAAACCTATGGACTGGCAAAGAAAACACAAAAAAAGAATACTTGCGTATCTGATAGCCCTTTGTCTGGTTGCTGTCATATTGTTGGTAATATATCTATATCACAACCGTGTTTCCCAAAATGAGTATATCGTAAGCGATAAGGACGCGGACACCGGAAGCGGTGTGTATGTGGTGAACGAGATATCAAAGAGCTGGCTTGAAAGAGAAGGCGGGCTTTTGGGTGCGGAATATGACTGCAGGCTGGTCAACAGGACAAAGACTGATATTTATGACTGGACAGTCACACTGCACATAGACGGGGATTATGAGATAGACAGCGACTGGAACGGGCAATATGATACCGACGGCAGCTATATTCTCGTAAAGCCCATGGATTACAATGGGACTGTGGAAAGGGATGATGAACAGACTTTCGGTTTCATCCTTCATACCAGGGGAAAAAAGGAGATCGATTCCTACGAGATCTCCTATTACAGGAATTCCGATGTCAGACAGGATCCGTTTTTCTGGATAG
>JAFSWJ010000178.1 GCA_017444545.1 Lachnospiraceae bacterium | reverse complement strand
GAGATGAGATTTGAGGGCTTTTTTGATAAAAAGAAGGCCAATATCGTGGATTCCTCGATCGCAAGCGTTTCAGCTGAGGGTAATGCGGTCAGCGGAACCCAGGCTCTGGCGGTAAAGCAGCTGGCAAAGACACATTATATAACAAGCAGGAATTACGGCGATGATGTCACAGGCTCAACAAAGGCAGCGGAGGCTATGGGACTTGGAGATACCGATGTTCCGAAGACTCTTGAGGTAAACGGAAAAAAGATAGAGATCACGTCGGAGACTACCATGAAGGAGCTTGCAGACGGCTTTGCAAAGGCCGGGCTCAATGCCAACTTTGACAATGCGACCCACAGGCTTTTTGTCAGTGCAAAGGAATCGGGTGAGGCAGGAAAGTTTGATATCAAGGTTCTTGATGAGAACGGTATAGCTCAGGATGATCCGGATTTTGTTGAAAAGATGGGTCTTTCAGAGGACGGCGGAGCATCCGTGGTTACCGGACAGGATGCAAAGATCCTTTTGAACGGTGCGGAGTTTACATCCTCGACCAACAGTTTCAACGTGAACGGTCTTTCCATCACTGCAACAAAGGTTTCCGAAAAGCTTTCCGATGATGAAAGCAAAAATGATTATGTAACGACCAATGTTTCGGTAGATACTGATGTTGACGGCATATATGACTCGATCAGGGATATGTTCAAGGAGTACAATGATCTCATAAATGAGATGTCAAAGCTCTACAATGCGGACAGCGCAAAGGATTACAAGGTCCTTTCCGAAGAGGAAAAGGATGCCATGTCTGATGAAGAGGTGGAAAAGTGGGAGCAGAAGATCAAGGATTCCCTGCTCAGGAGAGATGACAATCTTCGTTCCGCACTGGAGACTTTCAAAAGCGGTATGATCGCAAGCTTCGATATAAAGGGCGAGACCACGAGCCTGGGGACCTTTGGGATAGGTACATTGAGCTATTTCGATGCTGCTGAAAATGAGAGGTACGCGCTTCATATAGACGGAAACGCGGACGATACCGTAACATCTTCAAAAACCGACAAGCTGCGTGATGCCATTACAAATAATCTTGATTCGGTGAAGAGCTTTTTCTCACAGATGACTTCGGCTATGTACAAGACTATGACAAAGCAGATGTCCAGCACAGAGTACAGAAGCGTCTACAATATGTATGATGACAAGGCTCTCCAGAGCGAGTACGACAAGTATTCCAAGGATATTGCAAAGGAAGAGGAAAAACTGTCGGATTACGAGGACAAGTGGTACGACAAGTTTGCAAAGATGGAAAGTGCGATGGAAAAGATCAATTCCAAGTCAAATTCCATAGCTTCGCTTTTCGGAATGCAGTAAAAGACGATAACAGGGGACGGTTTCTGTGTCGCCACACGGGACCGTCCCTTTTATTTAAAAAATTTGGGATTTGCTCTTCAGTATTTCCGGGATCTGACCGATATAGACATTGTAAGAGGAAAAGAAACGAAGATCGTACGCTAAGAAATCATCATATTTTCACGGAGGGAACCATATGAAAGCAGCAACCGCATTCCAGCAGTACAATAACAGCAGGGTACTCACGGCATCACCCGCAGAACTCACGTTAATGCTCTATGACGGATGCATCAAATTCTGTAATATGGCTATCATGGCTGTTGATGCAAAGGATATTTCCAAAGCCAACACCAATATCAAAAAGGCAGAAAGGATCATCATTGAATTCCAGACTTCCCTGGATTTCAAGTATGAGGTTGCAAACGATTTCAATAATATCTATACATATGTGCTCAGAAGACTTCGTGAAGCGAACATAGAAAAGAGCAGGGAGATACTCGAGGAGTGTGTCACACATATGAGAAGTCTCCGCGATACCTGGAAGGAAGTTATGAAGGCCGCACAGCAGCCCATGGAAAAGCAGGCATAAATGTCAGATAATACATATATCCGGATGCTCATTGAGAGTCAGGAAAAAAAAATAGAACTTCTCGATGAAGCGTTAGAATTGGATGAAAGACAGATCCGCCTGATACAGGAGGAAGATCCTGATATGGAGACTCTGGATGAGAGTCTC
>JAFSWJ010000177.1 GCA_017444545.1 Lachnospiraceae bacterium | reverse complement strand
TTATACCTTCATTCTCTCCCGAATCAATGACCGGGCCGCCCCTGCGTGACACTGTTATCGAAGCACTGCAGGATACGGAAGGCTTTCCCTTCGACTTTGCCGTAATGACCGCATTTCCCGCATCCCCTGCCACAAAGCACTTTTTGGTATCACTCCAGGAAACAACCGAAGGCTGTGAGCTTTCCCAGATCAGCTCCTTTTCCGCTGCAGGCGCATCGGCAGGATCAAAGATAACCCTAGGCACAAAGCCCGTCTGTCCGGGATACAAATCATAGCTGCTCTTTTCAAAATGCATGGCATTAAGCTCGAGCTTTTTGATCTCAATACTGCACCGCGACACCACCGACGGATATGATACAGACTGCACCTGTATCGTTGCAGTACCCGGGCTTTTTGCAACGACCCTTCCTTTCTGATCGACTGTGGCAAACTCAGGGTTCACGCTGTCCCATGAAACGCTCCTGTAGGTGGCATTCCGGGGATAGATCTCGTATCCAAGCTGAACCGAATCCTGACCTGCCCGTCCTATCCAAAGGCTTTCCGGATTGCCTGTGATATCGATCGAAAAAATCTGGTTATCAGATACTACCGGAAGATCACTGAAAGCCACGGAACCATAGTAGGTCTCCGTCATACGACTCGGGGATTTTAAGTACATTTGATCACTAACAACACTTGCACGAAGGTATATCTGATCCGCACCTGCTTCCTTTGCGCGTCTTACGGCTTCAGGATCAACATTCAAAGAGTACTTGCAAACGTTTCCCTGGACCAATGAACCAAGAACTGGTGCAACTCCTTTGTGCAGAACCTTTTTCTCCTCTGCATCATCGTAGGAATACTCGACGTAAAAAAGCGCTACTCCGTACTCTTCCGTATCGATTTTAATTTCTTGATTTTCATATTCGATTTCTGACGGAGCCGCCAGCACGGTTTCGACAGGAGTGTAGTTATTCCACACCAGCGACTTCCAGTCACTGGCAGAATGTGTGGCATCTCCCGCTATTCGGACTGAAAGCCTGTAGTTTCCTGCTTCACGGTACTCATATTTAAACGCTCTGCATATAGTATAGGAATATAAGGACGAAGGAAAATTATCCTCATCATAAATACTTTCTCCGGAATCTATGAGATAATACTTTCCGTTAGCATCTGTTTTTTCAAGCTTCCAGAAATACTTTTCATCCGGTGTGTCAACATTGCTGAAATAGAACTCTCCATAATAGCCGTTCTCATTGCCTTCTACGCCCATTTTCTCATCGATGTTCACACTGTAATCCTGCACCCAGTACACCTTTTCCGGTGCCGGATACTTCGGCTTTGCTCCAGCTTCCTCTTCATCTTCACCGGAGGTTTCAGCCTCATCCGCACTCACGGTATTTTCCTCTCCGGATGCATTTTCGCTGACGGCCGCGTTTTCGGAAACGTCGCCCTCCTCCAAAGCGGCTTCATCCTTCACAGCCTCTGCTCCGGCCGCATCCGGCTCCTGTACTTTTCCGGACTCCTCCTGCAAAGCATCGGACGGAACCTGATCTGTCACTTCATCAACGAACCCGGTCCCCTCTCCGGTGCTCACCGTATCCGCGAAAACACCCAGATCCATGGTGAATACCAGCGCAAACGACAGCATCACCGACAACAGTCTCTTCCAGCTTTTTTTCATACATAACCTCCGATTAAAAAACAACAACAGATACCCAAATAATTATTCGAAAATTTCTCATTTTTTTTCGGTGTTGCAGGGGGACGGTTCTCTGTTTCACTGGCAGATGAAACCCCCGTGAAACGCTGATAAATACCGGCGTCACAGAGAACCGTCCCTTGTATTCACACCGCGATCTGCCTCAGGATCCTGCTCTTTCTCATGAAAAAAACCACACTAGTACACAATACAAATGAGATAACGGCAATCACTACCAGCTTCAGGATATACAATCCATCGGGTATAAATGCAAAAAGCTTTTCAACAATTGAGATCATAATGTCATGCAGGCAGTAAACTCCCAGCATGCACTCCGATACTCCCTTGATAAAGCCCGATCTTTTTTCAAACCTCTCCGGATTTATCCGTTCAAATAATAAAAACAGAGTGCATTCAATGATGAAGCATGGTATAGGAAAATACAAAAAGTATGTGTTGATCCCTTCTTCCGGAACCCTTGACAGATTTACGATCTCGGTAACCGCGATACAGATCACCGAAACTGCCGACAAAATAAGCATCTGCCGCTTTGTAATCCTGTCCTTTATACTGTATAGCAGGTATCCAGTGAACACAAAACCGATGTACCCGGCGAAAGTCCCGACATCGACCTTTTTCAAAAGAACGCCGTAGGTATCAAATTTAACCGGGATCAGCAGCAAAGTTTTTATCAAGACTCCGAAAACTGCAAATATGCATACTGCGTACTTTAATATACCATGAAATGCGGTATTGTGAAACGCTGCGTGAAAGACCGGGAGCAGTATATATATCGAAATGATCGTCGGGAGATACCACAGATGATAGTGGCTGTCGCGTGTGCTCATGATGATCCACCGGGCAAGCCCCTTTACGTCCGTCACATTCTGAAGATTCAGGAGAACATCAAATATCGCATATATAAAGGACCAAAACAGATAAACAAAAAACAGATGCAGGATATTGTGCGTGAATAACCGTTTCAGATCTATCTTTTCAAGGCTCAGAAACAATGCCCCGGTGATCATCAGAAATAAAGGCACATGATACTCAAACAGAGCCTTGATGAATGTATCCGTATAATTCAGCAAAGACTCCTCATGTCTCACACCATATATGCAAAGATGAAAGGGCAACAGCGAAAAACAGGCATATATTCGAAGAAGGTCAAGTCCTGTCTCTCTCCTGTTTTTTGCCATCATAATATCGCCCCGAAAAGCCCCGCCGAAACGAGTCCCATGATGATCCCGGCAAGGACTACTCCCAGCATGACCGCTATGACACTCTCCCTGAATTTCATATCAAGAATTGAGGCCGCAAGGGTTCCGGTCCAGGCGCCGGTACCCGGCAGAGGTATGCCGACAAAAAGGAGCAGGGCCAGAAAAAGTCCCCGCCCGGCCTTTGCCTGCAGCTTTTCTCCTCCCTTGTGTCCCTTTTCGAGACAAAAAGAAAAGAACCTTCCGATGAACCTCTTGTCCTTGCCCCATTCAAGCACCTTTCTGGCAAAGAAAAAGATAATGGGCACGGGAAGCATGTTTCCCAGCGCTATGACGACATACCCGAAAACAAGATTGAAATTCTCCGGGTTCATACTGTGAAACCAGTGTGCTATGGGTATCGCACCCCTCAATTCGATAAGGGGTATCATGGCGATGACAAAGCACCCTATATACTGTGTCAAAGTGTTCGCAACAAAGGCATTTGCAATACCTGAAGCCAAAGAACTCATATCATATCTCTCCTGATCTTTATTTTCTTACACATAATAAAAACGTCATTCAAGTATATCCGAAAGTGTCTCATACAGCGTCTCCATCTCCTCATCCGTTCCTATGGTGATGCGGAGGTGGCCGGCTATCCTTTCAGGTTTTTTGAAATGTCTGACATAGATATCCCGCTTTTTAAGCTCCTCAAAGATGAAGGAGGCCTCAAAGGGCGCAGGCGGTGCGGCAAAGATGAAATTTGCCGACGATTCCACGAATGTAAATCCAAGCTCCCTTAAACGCTGTCCAAAGGCGGTCCTCGTTTTTATTATACGTGACGTGATATCACGGAAATACTCATCATCCCCTATCGCGGCAGCGCCTGCGACAAGGGCCGGGGTATTCATCGTGTAGGAATTGACGGAATATTTCACATCATTCAGGTATTTTATCAGCTGAGCCGGTCCGAAGCAGTAACCGATGCGCATGCCCGCAAGGGCCCTTGACTTTGACATGGTGCGCACCACCACCACATTATCGTATTTTTTGATAAGCGGCAGAGCCGTTTCCCCTCCGAAATCGATGTAGGCCTCGTCGATGATGACCACGCTGTCCTTATTATGGGACACTATATCCTCGATGGCATCAAGTCCGAGCGCTGCACCTGTAGGCGCGTTGGGATTTGCGATGACGACGCCGCCGTTTGGCTTTCTGTAATCCTGCGGCCTGATGCCAAAAGCCTCATCAAGCGGCACGGTCTCATAGGGTATCCTGTAGACCTCTGCCCATACATCATAGAACGAATAGGTGATGTCCGGAAAAAGCACCGGATCCTTCCCCGCAAAAAAAGCAAGAAAGCACATGGAGAGCACATCATCGGAGCCGACACCCGAAAACACGCACTCACGGGGCACTCCATAATAAGAACAAAGTGCATCGTTTAAGGTATCGCATGCAACCTCGGGGTAGAGGCGCAGCACATCCGTGTCCATCCCATCCAGGGCCTTTTTCACCGAGGGTGACGGCGGATAGGGACACTCGTTGGTATTCAGCTTGATCACTTTTTTCTGCGGCTGCTCCCCCGGTGTGTAGGGGATCACGCGCCGGATATTATCTACAAAGCTCATATCAGTCCGTAATCCTTTGCCAGGCTTTCAAAGCCGGGCAGGCTGTTTTTGCAGGTTTCGTATGATACACAATAGGCAAGGCGCACGAAGCCGGCGCACATAAACGACGAGCCCGGCACCAGCAGTATCCTGTATTCCTTTGCCTTTGCCACAAATTCCTTTTCATCGGGCACCGGCGATTTGATGAACATATAGAAGGCACCCTCGGGCTTGATGCAGGAAAATCCGTATTTTTTCAAGGCCTCATAGAGCACATCCCTGTTTTTTGCATAATAAGCGATATCCGCCTTTTCCTCAAGACATTCGGCCACGACCCTCTGGATGAGGGACGGCGCATTCACAAAGCCCAGGATGCGGTTTGCGATGGTAAGGGCCCCAAACAGCTCATCATACCCGTCGGCCTCCGAGGGCAGCACCAGATATCCGATCCTCTCTCCGGGAAGGCTCAGGGTCTTGCTGAAGGAATAGCCCACAATGGTATTTTTGTAATACCTTGTGATGTATGGCACCTCTGCTCCCGTATACACCAGTTCCCTGTAGGGCTCGTCGGAAATGATGAAGATGGGATGTCCGTACTCCTCCTGCTTTTTTTCAAGGATCGAGGCAATGCTCTTTATGGTCTTCTCAGAATATATTACGCCTGTAGGATTGTTTGGATTATTAATGATCACTGCCTTTGTTTTTGCCGTGACCTTTTCCTCAAACTCCGGCAGGTTTGGCTGAAAGGTTTCTGTATCAGGCTTAACCGTGATCAGAACGCCGCCGAAATTGCCCACATAGTTTTTGTATTCCAGAAAGAAGGGCGCAAAGGTCACCACCTCATCTCCCGGATCGATGAGGGCCTTCAGGGCACAGTTTAAGCCTCCCGCTGCCCCTACCGTCATCATGATGTTGTTTTCGGTAAATGATGTGTTAAACCTGCGGTTCAGGGAATCCGCCACCTTTTTTCTGACATCGGGAAACCCTGCATTGCTCATGTAGCCGTGAAGGACTACCGGATCTTCTTCGGCTATCAGTTTTTTAATGGTCTCCTCCACCTTTTTCGGGGCAGGAACATTCGGATTTCCAAGTGAAAAATCATAGACATTTCCGGCACCGTACTGCGCCGCCATTTTCTGTCCTTCCTCAAACATCTGTCTGATCACGGAATTGTTGTTCACAAGGCCTTCCATACTTTTTGCGATCATAGTATTATTCTCCTCAATATTATTGTATGACATGAATACTGTTTTTTTCGCCTGTTTTTTTTCGTCTATGGTACTAAGAAAGTGCCTGTAGTTTTTTATAAGTCACGGAACCGGTCGCGATTCGCTCCAAGCTCAACGCTCCCTCGCAGGTACCTCCGTGTACCTGCGTCCCTGCCTTTTGAGCACTTTCAAGTACCATTACGACTCAAAAAAGGGCGTCAAAAAACAGTATTCATGTCCTGCCATACACTTTGGCAGGAGCCGTTTCCCGGTGAACCCAATGGCTTCGGATGAGCGGATCATCTCACTCCAGCTTCTTGATCTTCGGCCAGTAGCGGAACTGCGCCTTCCCCACTATCCCTTCACGGGAAAGGTAGGTGTTCGTCCAGTAACGCGAATCCGCCGAATCATTGCGGTTGTCTCCCATCATGAAGTAATGCCCCTCCGGAACCTCGTAGGGTCCGAACTCCCCCTGCATTTCAACCTGCAGATAAGGCTCAAAAAGCTTCTGTCCGTTGATGAGCACCATGTTGTCACGGATCTCCACGGTTTCGCCGGGAAGTCCGATGAGCCTTTTGATGTAGAGCACATCCTCGTTATCCGGATTTTTGAAGATGACGATATCACCTCTTTGCGGATCCCCGAACAGATAGGAAAGCCTTGAGCCTATGATCCTGTCATGGGCCATGATGGTCTTTTCCATGGAGGATGAAGGCACTGTGGCATTGACTATGATGAAGGTATTGACCAGAAGCGATATGATGATGGCGGCAGCGATGACTCCGATCCATTCAAGGATCTCTCTTATTATCTCCTTTTTACCCATTCTTTGATCCGGCCTCCCATATTAGCTCCTCCAAAGTCTGGTACAGCCTTTCAGGCTCCACAGGCTTTGACAGATGCGCGTTCATCCCTACCTGAAGGGACCTCTGGACATCCTCATCAAAGGCGTTTGCCGTCATGGCGATGATGGGCACTGCCGGCGCATCTCTCCTGTCCGCTGCCCTGATGGCCTGTGTGGCTTCC
>JAFSWJ010000176.1 GCA_017444545.1 Lachnospiraceae bacterium | reverse complement strand
CAGGACCCTGCAGCTCATGAACCAGGTGTCGATGAATCCTTCATTATTTCCCGTCTTTTCCACTATGACTGCGCTGATAAGCCCGTAATCCCCAAATCTGTCCTTCAGTTCAAAAAATTCTGTCAGGTACCTGTCCGATTCCGCGATCCTTCTTATATCTTTTTCGGAATACCGTATTGTCCTCAGATTGAACTGGTTTGATCTTTGGGAGAGTTCGGCGATCCTCGGATAATGAAATTCATCAAAGGGAAGAGCCTTTGCCTTCATCTCAAGGCTTTTCAGATAATCATTTATATCTGTAAATACATCTTTTTCACTTCTTCTCTTTGCCTCGGTCCGGTACATTTCCGTGCGGCCTGCTCCCTCACCCGAAAACGAGACCGTCTCAAAAAGATGGAGAGACTGTAAAAAAGGCAGGTATTCCGCCGGATCCTCAGGCAGCTCCGGCACGGTCACCTGTGGACACGCAGTCCTGACAAGCTCCCTTTCAAAGGGATTGTCATCCACAAAGACGAGACTGTCCATACCTATATCCAGCGTACTCTGAATCCTTTTGATATTTGTGGCCTTATCATCCCAGTTGCAGACAAAGCTCACAAAATCCTCAAGATGCAGCACCATATCAGGATGGCTTTCAAATGGCTCCATGGCTGTTTTTTCATCATTTTTTGAACAAACAGCAAGCAGCACCCCTCTTTTTTTCAGCTCAAGGCACCATCTCTGCAGATCGGTATAGGCCCTTCCCGTACCAAGCTCTCCAATCTCTATCCCGTTGATGCCGTCGTCTCCTATCACTCCTCCCCAAAGGGTATTGTCCAGATCCAGGATCAGGCATTTGTGTATCCTTCCCATAGAGGCCAGTACGATATCGTAGATCTGCTTTGCCATCTCGACAACGCCCTCAAATCCAACCGCCATCCTTGCCTGATAGTAAAACTTCATATCCCGGAAGGCTCCGTTTCCGTATCCTGCCCTTATCATATCAAGATCTATAATAAAAACGTTTTTATTATGGGAAGCTTCAGCGGAAAGAAGCCAGTTCAGCTTCTGAAGCTGATACTCAAAGGAGGTCTCTTCTTTGAGCGCAAAATTTCCAAAGACTCCGGTATCATACCTTACAAAACTAAACTGTATCAGGGATGCCTTCGTTCTCTCCCCAAGAATGCTCCAGTAGTTTCTGATCCTTTCTATCTGATCCTCGGCAAAGGATGCCCTGTTTCCCGTATCGGTATCCTCAAAGGCTTCCCTTATCTTTTCTGCTGACATATAGATGACGATATGATCCCTTTCTCTGCTGTACAGCCCCGATGAAGGATCCAGTATCTCACTGTCGATCACATCATATTCGGCTTCATAGATCTCAGCCCTGATCCCGTATTCAAAGCCCATTCCCTGAAGCGCCGCAGCCAGAAACTGTGTTGCGGTATCCCCCAGCAGGGCGATGCTCACATTTTTTTCAAAGCTTTCGTCCCTGTGCCTTTTTATATTCTTTTTCAGCTCATTGTATGTCATATGTCAGGCTCCATTTTTCAGGTCCTATTCGTCCTTGTACCGATATCACGTATCATACAATACTATGCGCCAAAACTCAATTTTTTCCACAAAAGGTCCCCGGGGTTATCCCCGGGGACCTTCGTTTGAAGACTTACAAAGTCTCGGTCATTACTTGTGGATATCGGTGTATCCGGAATCCTTCTTTGCTATCTTGAATTTCACTGTCTTCACTCCGCCAAGCTTACCTGTACCCTGTACGGTTACACTTGCTTTTCCGACCTTCACGTTGTTCAGATAGCCTACCGCTGCATAGCCGTCATCATCGGAATCCACATCATCCTGAAGCTCCAGATCCGTAAAGATCTTTTTAAGCTCAGACTCTCCCAGAGTCACTTCAAATCCGGTGAATTTCTGGTCTGAAAGCTTTCCGGGCTTCTTATTGCCGATATTGTTTGCCGCCTCGATGTACTTGTAGGTCTTTTCTACACCTTCTCCGGTATCATAGTTGCCCTTACCCTTTATGGTAACGGTGTAAACATTGCTTCCGTCAGCAGGTTCCACATAGTTTACAAGCTCAAAGTCATTCTTTCCAAGCTTCTTGCCATCCGTGTCAACGATGGTCACAGCAGGCTTCTGATAGCCCTTCCTGCTCACCACCTTGTCAGCCACGATGATGTTTTCTGAAAGCTCCTCCAGATCCTTTGCAACGATCTTGAATGACATAGGCTTTGTGCCCTTGTAGCTTCCCTTGCCTGTTACCTTGGCAACGGCACTGCTTCCGACTGCCTTGTTCTTCACATACTTGACCGTATAATCGGTTCCCTTCTTCAAATACTTTCCGGTAACATTATCGTAAAGTCTTACGGTAGGCATCACGCCGCCCTTTACAAAGGAGAACTCATCCCCGTCATCTCCGCCGCCTTTTACAAAGCCTGCCTCTATGGATCCATCCGTCAGAAGCTTGCTCTTTGCAGAGATGGTGAAGTTTACGATCTTGCTTCCCACATACTTGTCACCCTTTGCGGTAAACACTGCGGTAGCCTTTCCGGGATTTACATTGTTGAAGAGTTCAACATCATAATCCTCTGCTGTGATCTCATCTCCGCCATTGGCCTTTTTGACAGTGAATACGGGCTCGATCGCCTCACCTGTGAAAGCATACTTCTTTTTGTCAGTCGTGATCTTAACCTTGCTCATGAGGTTCTTGGTGTCTTTGATCTCGATCTTTGCCTCGCCTGTGCCTGTGAAGTTCTGTGCCGATCCTACAGGCTCAAGCACTGCGATATAGGTGCCTGCCGCTGCGGGAACTGTTGCAGCAAGACTTGAGCTGTCTCCGCCCTCTGCATAGTACCCTTTGATCTTTATCTGCTTCTTTGAATTTGTCTTTGCTGTTACCTTCACGCCGCTGGATACGATGGTGACATCAACAGCAGGCTTTGAAGCCTTCTTCGGAAGAGCCATTGCCTGATCGGCTATGGCAACAACCTCTGCATCCTCCAGATCGGCAGGCTTGATGGTGAAATTGATTTCCTCTGTCTTCTTGTTGTAGCTGCCCTTGAAGGTAACCTTTGCGGTTGCCGTACCGGCATCCTTGTTCTTCACAAACTTAACCGTGTAATCCGTTCCTGCCGTAAGTCTCCTCACGCCGTCATATACATGCAGCTCAGGCTTGATGGCAGCACCTGTGTAGGTATAGTCGGGAATCGCGCCTACCCATGCATTTGTTGTTCCGTCTTCCTTTGCAACCTTGTCAAAGAGCTCTGTCAGCGTTACGCCGTCAAGATCCTCCTCAAGCTCATCTCTGATCACATCACCGTCATCCCCGTTCGCCTCTACGATATCATTGTAGATATCGACTGCGCTGGTAGCCGATACAGTAAATGTTGCATTGGCGCTGATGGTCTTTCCTGTGTACTTGTCCTCTACAGAAGCGGTCACAACAGCCTCTCCTGCTCCGACAGCGGTAACTGATGCCGTATTATTCTCAGCACTGTTTATCTTTATTACCTTTTCATTGCTTGTAGCAAACTTCACATCCCTGTAGGTTGCGTTTTTAGGATCAACAGTTGCCTTCAGTGTATAGTTCTCTCCGTTGAGAAGAACTACCTTGTCTTTGCTGAGTTTGATCTCATTTATGGATACATACTGATCCTCTGTGATGATGACATACTCTGCAGACATCTCCTCGCTCTGAGGCTCATACTTGTTGTCACTGATGGCAGCGATGGCCCTGATGATCATGTTCTCGGATACCAGGATCGGCTTACCGTCATACAGATTTTCTGAAACAGCCTTGGGCTCCGTGTTGTCCTTTGTCACATAGATCGCAGCTCCGCTGGTTGCGGTAGCTATGGTCACATTTGTTGATACAACATAGGTTCCCGAGCCCGGTGTTGCTACAGGTACTGAAACCTTCTTCTTTGTGATCTTGAATTCCTTTGTGTCAGACTTCTTGCTTCTGTTGTCAGAAACAGTAACCTTGACAGATCCGTCTGAAACACCCTTAAGCACCACATTTGACTTTCCTGCAGTCTCACCCTCAAATTCTGCAGCATCACCGGATATGGTCCAAACGATATCATCCTTGTAGCTTGCATTTTCAGGATCAAAAACTGCCTCAAGACCAAGCGTTTCATCAATCTCAATGGTATCCTTGTCATCCTCGGTCTTGATTGAAATGCTATTTACTGATATTTCCTTTACTGTTATGTTTGCTGAGGCTGTATACTTAACAGTGTATCCCTCACCTGTGTAGAACTCAACCTCTACCGAAGTCTTTCCTGCATTAACACCTGATACAGTTGCCTTGAGAGCCTTCCTCGAATCAGAATCATCCCAGGAGACCGTCGCAACATCTGTATCCGCTGATGTCCACTTGACATTTTCGATATCATTTGCCGAAGCAGGCAAAAGCTTTGCTTCGATTTCGATAGTATTGTTTATTCCTACCTCATTTTCCGAAGGAGTGATGGAAACACCGTTTGCGGAAACAGGAGCCGCAACAGTGTAGGTTGCAGTCATAATCTCGCTCTCGGACTCGTAATCTTCATCTTCGATCGTCGCAATCGCCTTCAGCGTCAGATTCTTTGAAACAGTGATCGGATCCGAATATTTATTGCTTGATGCCGTAGGTGTTGTTCCATCGAGTGTATAATGGATCTCAGCACCCGTAGTCTCGGTTGTCAGAACCACTTCTCCGGTTCCGACAAATTCAAATCCGGATTCAGGCACAGCAACAGGTGCAGCAACCTTCTTCTTGTTTACGGTGATCTCGATATCATCGGAAACACCGGCAGTATTGCTGGAGGCGGTGACCTTTACCTTGCCGGCCTTCAGACCGGAGACTGTAGCCTTCGTGCTGTCCTCAGGATCTGCTGTCACTTTCGCTATAGTACCATTCGAAACTGTCCAGGTAATATTCTTGTCGGTCGCATTGTCAGGTGTTACCAGGGCAGAGAGATCAAGCTCCTCACCGATCTCAATGGCAGTTTTTTCAGGCTCTTCTATAGTTACGGTTTCCACAGGTATTGTAGTTACTGTGATGTTAGCTGATGCGGAAATTTCCACAGAGTCGTTTGTTGTCGCTTTAACGGAAATCGTAGCTGTTCCCTCAGCCACACCTGTAACATACGCTTCATGAAGAACCCCGCCTGCAGAGACCGTCGCAATATCCGTATCCGATGAAGTCCAATTTACATCTTCCAGATCGTTTGCACCCGCCGGATCCGTAAGTATGTCAAATAACACGCTTTCGCCGACAAGTACCTCGTTGGAGCTGGCTTTTATTGAAATGCTGTTTGCGGAAACACGCTGACTGATATAATACTCTTCAGTCATTATATCGCTGTTATCACTGCCATCCTTTATGGCAATAGCCTTCAGCGTAGTATCTTCTGAAATCGTGATCGGTGCGGTATACTCTGTACTTTCCGATGTAGGATCTGTCTCATCTGTAGTGTAATAGATTGTTGCGCCGGCTGTAGCTGATGTTAAATTCACTTCAATCGTTTCAAAATACACGCCGCCCGTTTTGTCTGCACTAGGCTTAGCCACCTTTTCATTTATTTTAATGTTGATGGTCTTTACAGGCTCTATGCTGTTCTTCGTTGCTTCGGTAATCTTGTCATTGTTAACCAGTGACGAATCAACAACAAAATAATCTACCTTAACAGTGTCACCCACGTTCTTTCCACTAAGATCAAGTACCGTTTCAACACCTCTCCATTTGGTGCCCAACTTGAAACGCTTACCGTAATACTGTTTCTCGGACTCTACCGTTGTATCCAAGGTGGCTGAATATTTAAGCTCAAAGAACCCCTCTGTTGCAGGATTAGTTCCAGGAGAACCCGCTTCATATCCGTCAAATTCATAATATGTTTTCTCTCCGTTAACAGTTGTATCCATTGTTAAAGTATAGACATCCCCGGATTTCTCATACCATCCAAGCGCCGATGGATCTTCCGTTCCATTAGGGGAAACCACCGAATATTTTTCCTTGTAGTAGGTCTTTTCAGCATCAACCTCATCATCTGTTGATGCTTCATAGTTCGCTTCATATAAGCCCTCGGTTTTAGGGTTATCAGTCGTCGGATTCATTCCATAATACTCTTCCCCATCGAGAGTGCTATTAAGAGTAGTCGTGCCATCTCCTATCTCTGCATAGGCATATGTCCCCATCGCACGGTCTACGGTAATCGTAGCACCCGCATATGCGGTATAGCCGTCAGCATCGAGATTGCCAAGATTTATGGTCCCGGCATCCTTGAGAGCAGTAGGCTCAACTACATCTGCGTACGCAGTCACAGCTCCCGCTGCAAATCCGAACATTGCGCTGTTGGGTACCATCAGCACCACTGAAAGCAGTGTTGCCAGAACCCGGCGCAGATGTCTTTTCAATCCTTTCTTTTCCATTATCTTCCTCCTGTTCAAAGCGTATTCTGTAAATCTCCCACCGCGACGCCCGGCACGGACAGAGACCGCCGCTGTTTCTTTTCCCTGCATTAACCTCGTACGAAAACACCGGAAGCAAAAACGCGAAAATTTCCGCACTCCCTCTCCCCTGCCATGGGCAGGAGAAGGGCTGAGCGGACACAAAAAAGCAGGATGCCGAAGAAATCACTTCACATCCCACTTTCGAATACGCATTTATACAAATGGATATAGGAAAGAACGAGAAACCAGATGCCATACCTGTGTGAGCAACTACCTTACCTTGAAAGGACGATACAAATATGGTAAGATGTGTTCGAGTATAGCGTGGCCGTGGTCATGTGTCGGTGCTCCTTACAGCACTTTTCACGTCTGTGCGGTGGTGCGAACACCGCACAGATGCTATGCTCTTTTATCATCTGTCAATTTACCACTTTTTATATGATTGCACAAGCCCCTTTTTCGTATATCTAAACGAAAAAATAACGGAGCCTTCCCCGAAAGTCCCGTATACAGCGGTCATTGCACCAGTTTTTATTATTTACCTTACCTTTGAATTTTCCACTCTATATCTTCCTTATCATCTGTACCATCGGGATATCCTCATCCGGATTTCAGCATATCCATATCCAGTTTTGTAAGCATAAATCCGCACTGTCTGCCTCAAATATATAACACTGGAAGCGTGCTATCAGGTGAGCAGACAAGCATTTGGTACAGTTATTTAAGAAACGCTATACAGACAAAACATAAACAAGGCCCTCCGGGAAACCCGGAAGGCCTCATTTTTTCTGAGTTTTTATTGATTACTTGATGATGGTAGCAACCCTTCCGGATCCTACTGTACGTCCACCTTCACGGATAGCGAAGGTAAGTCCCTGCTCCATAGCGATAGGATGGATGAGCTCGATGGTCATCTCTACGTTATCGCCGGGCATGCACATCTCTGTGCCTGCAGGCAGATTGCAAACGCCTGTAACGTCGGTTGTTCTGAAGTAGAACTGAGGACGATAGTTGTTGAAGAAAGGAGTATGACGTCCACCTTCATCCTTTGTCAGCACGTATACCAGAGCCGTGAAGTTTGTATGGCAGGTAACTGAACCGGGCTTTGCAAGAACCTGTCCTCTCTCGATCT
>JAFSWJ010000175.1 GCA_017444545.1 Lachnospiraceae bacterium | reverse complement strand
GGCCTGAAGCTTCTTTTTTCCCGTGGGATTGATACGCTCTCCTATTATCATAAAGGGCGAATCCAGAGAAAAGATGAGATGTCTGCGCTCTGATGTCAGGGCTCTTTTTTTGCGGCCGGCGCGCGGCTTTGCCTGAAAGCTTCCCTCAGCCTTTGAAAGTTCCCTGATATAGTCCGGATCAGTGCCGCAGCAGCCGCCGACTATGGTGGCACCGGCTTTTATTATCTTTTCAACCTGTGAAGCAAAATCCTCTTTTTTCAGGTCGTATACAGAATCCCCGTTTTCGTCAAGTGAGGGCAGGCCTGCGTTTGGCTTGCAGATAACGGGAATATCCGCAGCATCCGAAAGTGACTCAATGAGGGGAAGCATCCTGTCGGGACCCGTACCGCAGTTTAATCCAAAGGCATCGACCCCGAGGGACTGCAGCGTAATAAGGGCGGTCAAAGGATCCGTACCGTAAAGAGACCTGCCGTCCTCCTCAAAGGTCATGGTGGCCATGACAGGAAGATCACATACCTCATGAGCTGCTATGACCGCAGCCCTTGTCTCCTGCAGGCTCATCATTGTTTCAACGACGATGAGATCAACCCCGCCCTCGCAAAGGGCGGCTGTCTGTTCCCTGTAGATATCCACAAGCTCCTCAAAATCCATGGGACCTATGGGCGCAAGCTGGATGCCGGTCATGGAAATATCCCCTGCAACGAAACAGTCCGGCGCACCCGGATCTCCTGCTTTGAAGCTTTCTATGGCTGCCCTTGAGATCTGCGCAAGCTCTCTGTTCATTTTTACGGTTTCTTTTTCAAGACCGTATTCTTCAAGCTTTGCCCTGTTGCACGAAAAGGTCGGGGAATAAATAATCCTCGACCCGCTCATCAGATACTCTGTCTGAAGCTTTATCATCACTTCAGGGTTATCCATGATCCACCTGTCGGGACAGGCACCCTTTTTCAATCCTCTTTTCTGGAGGTTGGTGCCTGTTGCTCCGTCAAGCAGCACTATGCTGTTTTCAGTCAGTTTTCTGAACGCCTCTTTATTCATGATCCGTTATCAATGGATGAAAGGGACCTCTCACCGCTGCAAAAGCCTGTGCGGTCCGGTCATCATACCGTATCGCTGAAGTCCTCGTCTCCTCCCATGTCGCTGTCAAAATCATCCTGAGTTTCCCCGTCGGATACATCCACCATGTTCTCCCTGGTGTAGACCCTCTTTGACTGCCTCTCCGTCTCAACTGTCTGTGAAAGCAGTTCCTTTACGATCATGGAATTTTTGATGTTCCTGATCTTGAAATTGCCCAGGGACCTGTCCGATGAAAATACCAGGATGGTTCCCGTGCCTATGATCCTCTGCCAGAGCGTGCGGGTAAGCGATACATCCGTGATCCTGTAAAGCCTTGCCTCATAGGAGACCATATTGAAAAAACCCTTGTCGATGAAAAGCCTTTCCTTGTCGAGTCCGTATCTGGTAAAGGTCCAGGGAAGTCCGAGTCTGTTTCGCATCCTGTCCTCCCATATGTCGTTTGGTCTCCTCTTTTTGTCCTTTCTGGACTCGCAGTACACGGCCGTGATAATAACAGCCAGAATGAAAGCCACCACGACGCCTATGATGATACCGAGCAGAACCATCAATACAACTTCCATAATAAACCCCCTTCTGAAAACCTTTGTAATTGACGCTTCAAGTCTGTAACATTATAATCTAAATAAGTATTGGTTGCAAGGAAGGTATGAGTATGGCCGGTTCTTCTTTCGGTAAAATTTTCCGGGTCACGACCTGGGGCGAGTCCCACGGAAAAGCCCTCGGAGTCGTGATAGACGGGTGTCCTGCGGGTCTCCCCCTTTCAGAGGATGATATCATCCCCTATATGCAAAGGCGGCGCCCGGGCCAGTCGGACTTTTCCACAAAACGAAATGAAAGCGATGCTCCCGAGATCCTTTCGGGAGTTTTTGAGGGAAGGACCACAGGGACTCCCATCAGCATCATGATAAAAAACAGCGACCAGCACTCCGGCGATTACAGTGAGATCGCTTCCTGCTACAGGCCCGGTCATGCTGACTACACCTTTGACAAAAAATACGGTTTCAGAGATCACCGCGGCGGCGGCAGGTCTTCGGGCAGGGAGACCGCGGCAAGGGTAGCTGCAGGTGCCGTTGCGGCAAAGCTCCTTTCCTGCCTCGGCATCAGATGTTTTGCCTATACCCTTTCCATCGGTGATGTGAAGGCCGAAGATATAAATATGGATGAGGTATTTGAAAACCTCCTATATATGCCGGATAATAAGGCCGCAAAACGTGCGGCAGCCCTCATTGAAGAGGCAAAGGCAAATGAGGATTCGGTGGGCGGGATCATCGAATGCAGGATCGAGGGTGTTCCCGCAGGTCTCGGAGAACCCGTGTTTGACAAGCTTTCAGCAGAGCTTGCAAAAGCCGTGATGTCCATCGGCGCCGTAAAGGGCTTTGAGATCGGCGAAGGCTTTAATGCTGCAGGGTTAAAGGGTCATGAAAACAATGACGCTTTTATTATAAAAAACGGAAGTATCACAAAGGAAACAAACCACAGCGGAGGGATCCTGGGCGGGATCTCGGACGGGTCGCTGATCATTTTCAGGGCAGCCGTCAAGCCCACAGCCTCCATAGCACAGCCGCAAAGGACGGTGACGCGCGACGGAGTTGAAAAAATGCTTGAGATCAAAGGACGTCACGATCCGGTCATAGTCCCGAGAGCTGTATGTGTGGTTGAATGCATGGCAGATCTTGTGATCGCGGATGCCCTGCTTTCAAATATGTCATCAAAGATGGAAGATGTGATTTCTTTTTACAAAGGAGAATGAAATGGCAGACAGATATGTATTGTATGCGGCAGGTTATACCAGGGATGAGGACCACGGGCTTCGCATCTACGATTTTGATCCCGAAAAAGGCAGGATCGTAAAGCAGCTTGATGAAACGCAGATCACAAACCCCTCATATATCTCCATATCACACAACCGCAGATTCCTTTATTCCATCACCGACGAGGGTGTGCATTCCTATGCGGTGCAAAAGGACGGCACATTGAAATTTATGAACAAGTCCGGGATCAACGGCATGAGAGGCTGCTATATCTCAACCGACTATGAGGACAGATTTCTTTTTGTTGCGGGGTATCATGACGGAAAGCTGACAGTGCTGTCCCTGAAGGAGGACGGCAGCATCGACAGGATCTGTGAGGAGATCTACCACAAGGGCTTCGGCTCCGTGGGTGAGAGAAACTACCGGCCTCACATCGACTGTGCAAAGATGACCAGGGACAACAGATTTTTGTGCGTCACCGATGTGGGCATGGATCATATCAAGGTATACAGACTCCATCATGATACGGGAAAACTGGATCTGGCTGACATCATCCGTTCCGAGATCGAGTCGGCGCCCCATCACATCAAGTTTTCACATGACGGGAAATATGCCTACATCATCCACGAGATGAAAAACTACATCGATGTTTATTCGTATACCTGCAAGGACGGAAACGACCCTGACTTTGAAAAGATACAGACCGTATCCACGGTAAATGATTATCATGCCGGCAATTCGGCTGCATATGCCATCCAGATATCCGAGGATGACAATTATATCTACTGCTCCAACGCCGGTGACAATTCCGTCAGTGCCTTCAAAAGAGACAAAAAGACGGGTACTCTTGAAAAGCTTTTCACCCTCCCGATCTCGGGGGACTTTCCAAAGGATATCGCCGTGACAGACGACAACAGATTCCTTTTGTCGGTGAACAATGAATCAAATACCATCTCGTTTTTCAAGCTGGATCTGAAGAAAAAGATCATCGTCATGAACGGGCCCATGAAGAGGTTCAAGCAGGGTAACTGCCTGATCATACACAGGCTTTCATGACCGGATCTTTCGTATGCTTTCCCTTTTGATCTGATATCACAGCCTTTGATCTTTCACTCTTTTACTTAAATGTAAATAAACCGGCCGGGACTTTTCGTCCCGGCCGATTAATTCTTTATTCAGTTTTTCCGGTGTGCTCCGTCATTTAACATAGACGTCCAGCACCACCTTTGTTCTGCCACACTTTAATGTCACCTTCGCGGGCTTACCGCTCTTTGGTGCCGTCTTTGCGTAGACCACTCCGTCTGTCACGGTCACTCCGCCCCTGCTGCTCCATACAACCTTTTCGGTTGTGTTGAACGGATACTCTGCTCCGTCCACCTCGATGTTGTACATGAGCCTGTCACTGGAGCCCTGTTTGTGGGTGAGCGTCTTCATATCCTCCGAGAAAGCATCCAGCGAATCGTTTGTAAAGTAGATCCTCGGCGCAGTAGCCTTGACCGTAACCTTCATCACAGCGCGGTTTTTCAGGTTTGATCCTGATACCGTTCCATCGACAACCACATATGCCGTTCCGGTTCCCGTCGCCTTGATATATGCCTTTAACGGATCTGTCTTTGAAGCCGATACTGTCACGATGCTCTCATTCGTACTTCTCCATTCCGTACTTGAAGGACCTGAACCCTTGCCTGTCTTTGCGACTATCTCACAGCCTGAAACCACATTCTTCTTTTTGACTGCATCAGCCGTAAGATCAAGAGTCTGTGATTTTTTGAGTGACAGCTTGTATGACTTGTCATTCCTTTC
>JAFSWJ010000174.1 GCA_017444545.1 Lachnospiraceae bacterium | reverse complement strand
CTTTTTTGCAAAATCCTCAGCGCAGGCAAATTCAACCAATCAGTCGTGTTTACTTTGAATAAGCAGCATGGGTATA
This sequence comes from Lachnospiraceae bacterium, assembly GCA_017444545.1. Lineage (GTDB taxonomy): Bacteria > Bacillota > Clostridia > Lachnospirales > Lachnospiraceae > NK4A144. The sequence goes on along the minus strand of JAFSWJ010000174.1, from coordinate 3,876 downwards.
TGATTCTTTCCCATCAAAGACACCGGTTCCCCGTTTCGTCTGTTGTAATCTTTCCTGAAAAGCTGGTCTTCCAGCAGCCTGAGCGTCAAACCCTGATCCTTTCTGAAACTGTAAGGTCCGCCGGAGCCGATAAAGCCAATGATGTGTGAAATATCGACATCATATTTTTCCCGGACCTTCCGGCAGTAACACATGATAGATGCCAGATGAGCCCCGGCAGACGGACCGGCCACAACAATCTTTGACACATCTGTCCCCTTTTCCGCCAGATACCTTATTGCAGAATTATACGCCTCACATACATCCTTAAGCTGACACGGATATTTGTACTTTGGCGACAATCTGTAGCCCGCCGAAACAAAGCGATAGCCCTGAGCGCAGACACACTGTCCGACATAATCAAAAAAAGCCGGGCTGCCTGCATTCCAGCCTCCGCCGTGAACCCAGAAAATGATCTTGTCACTGATCTTATTATCCGGCTCATAATACAGAAAATACCGGTCCCTGCCTTTTCCAAAAGAAACCTTCACCGGTTTGTATTTTTTCCCGACCTGAAACATTTTCCGGTATAGTCCGAAATAGCTCAGGCTTTCACGCAAATAGTCATTCATACTGTTTCTCCTTGCTGCTTGATTATATCACATGTTTCTGGAGGTGTTTCAGGGGGACGGTTCTCTGTTTCAATAATCGTTTCAGGGGGACGGTTCTCTGTTTCGCAAAGCGTGATAAAACCCGTGAAACGCTGATAAATACAGGCGTAACAGAGAACCGTCCCCTGTTACGCCGACTGTGATATAATGAAAAGAAAAAAGGAGGCTGTATATGAAAAAGAATATACGTATACTTGCATTTATCATGATGATGGCTGCATCCCTGGTTTTTGCCGGCTGTGCCGATGAGGATATCACGGAGGAGGATGCAGATATCGAATACGGGGAGGAAGATGATACTTCCGCGGATGAAGAATATGCCGAAGATGAGGATTGGTCTGATTATGATACTGAAACTGCTGAGGCTGAAGATGAAGAAGATTATCCTGAAACGGATGATGAAGAAACCTATGAGTCCGAAGATGATGAATATCCGGCTGATGAGGGCGGCTCGATACTTTGCTTTGATACAACAACCTTTGATGGAACAAATGTGAACACAAAGGACATCTTTTCCGGAAATAAAATCACTCTGGTAAATGTATGGGCCAGCTGGTGCGGACCCTGCGTAATGGAGATCCCGGAGCTTGAAAAGATGAGCGGTCAGCTTCGCGAAAAGGACTGCGGCATAGTCGGGCTGCTGATCGACGGTGAAGATCCCAACGGACTGGCTGACGCCAAAGATATCCTCTCCGATGCTTCCGCACAATACACAAACCTCGTCTTTCCGTCAGCTGTATCCAACGAGCTTAACATCCAGTCAGTTCCCACCACATATTTTGTGGATTCAAAGGGCAATATTTTAGGAGAGCCTGTAATCGGTGCCAGACCGCAGATCTATCTTGAAACCATCGACTCCCTCCTGGCATCCATGTAAATGAGTCAGGCAAAGTGCTGCGGCACGAAAGGATTTTATTATGAAAAGTATACCCCGCTATGTGACGTTCTGCCTCCTCCTGCTCGCGCTGGCCTCCTGTGCCTTTGGCGTGTATCGTGGTGAGGCGGTGATCATATTCAAAAAGGCTGTAAATATCTGTCTGGAGTGTATCGGGATCGGGTGAAAAATATGAAAAAACACAGACTTGCCAGAAAAGCTGTGCAGTTTGCTGCCGGTCTTTTGCAAAACGCCAATCTGAAGGGATTTCTTGCGGGGACCATCTACAAAGGTCCGCTGAAGCATTTCTGTGTCCCTGGAATGAACTGCTACTCCTGCCCCGGCGCTCTGGGCGCCTGCCCGATAGGTGCCATGCAGTCGCTGCTTGACGGACGTAGGAGGAAATTTCCCTTTTATGTCGTTGGATATCTGGCAGTCATCGGACTGCTCGTCGGCAGGTTCGTCTGCGGATGGCTCTGTCTTTTCGGTCTGATACAGGAGCTTCTCTACAGCATACCCACGCCGAAGCTTACGGTCCCTGAAAAGGCTGACAGGGTTCTCAGATACCTAAAATACGTGATGCTTGCGGTCATGGTCTTTGCCCTGCCCTTCTTTTTCAGATCAGCTATGGGCGTGGGAGATCCGTTTTTCTGCAAATATGTCTGCCCTGTGGGAACCCTTGAAGGCGGGATCCCTCTCGTTTTTGGCGATCCCTCCCTGCGCTCCGCCGCAGGCATACTCTTTAACTGGAAGCTCGGTCTGCTTTTATTATGCATAGCCGCGTCGATCTTCATATACAGGCCGTTTTGCAGATACATCTGCCCCCTGGGAGCCTTCTACGCACTCTTCCAGCGGATCAGTCTGATAAAAATGACCTGCGATCCGGAAAAATGCGTGCATTGCGGAGCCTGCGCAAGGGTGTGCAAGATGAAGGTCGATCCTTCAAAAGACCCGTGCAGCCCCGAATGCATACGCTGCGGAGACTGCATTAAAACCTGTCCGCAAAAAGCCCTGTCTGTTTCAGGGGGACGGTTCTCTGTTTCAAGATCTGACGAAAACACTGTGAAACGCTGATAAACACCGGCGTAACAGAGAACCGTCCCCTGTTACGCTGTTACATCAAAGGAGCCTTTCATGACCTACAGCGACAATTTTCTCATTTCCTCCATGGAGGATCTGATCAATATAATAAATACTCTCGGCTTTGTCCCGTTTTTTGCAAATGATATCGATGGCTTTTCGATCGAGGAGCATATCGGTCCCGGCTGCTGGTATTATGACGGTGACGACAGCTTCTGGCCCGCCTGGGAATGGAAGGGTCCTGTAATCAGAAAGTCGAAATGTGCCTACGGGAAATTTCTGAAAAACAAGGCCATGTACATCAGTTCAAAGTGGTTTCCGGATTTTGCAAATTACAGACGGGACGGCTACGATTTTGATGCCAGATATGAGGATGGTCTTGCATCCTTTTATGATAAGGAGCTCTTTGAGCTGCTTGATGCCAACGCACCCATTCTTTCAAAGGATTTAAAGGCAGCCGGCGGCTACGGGAAAAACGGCCGCAAAGGCTTTGACACGATGATCACAAGACTTCAGAAGCAGTGCTATGTTGTAACAAGTGATTTTTGCTACTCCGTGGACAGACACGGAAACACCTACGGCTGGGGCGTTGCCGAATATTCCACTCCTGAAAGATTTCTTGGAAAAAAGTTTTCGGATGCGGTATACAAAAGAACTCCTGAAGAATCCTACGACCGGATCCTGAAACATCTGTCAAAGATCCTCCCGGATGCATCACAGACGCAGATCGAAAAAATATTAAGATGACAGAGTGTGACACCGGGACTGTCCCCCTGTCACATTTTTTGTGAAACACCCGGCAGCTTCAGCATCGCAAAGAATCCCGCGATCACTCCGGCAAGGCACACGATGCTGCCGCAAAGCAGCATGGTGTGGACTCCGAAATGATCGAGCACCGCTCCGCTGACAAGATTTGAAAACACTCCGCCGATGGTGATGGCGCTCGTGATAAAGGCCTGCCCCTTCACCTGGTCGGAATCACGCATGGTGGAGCTGACATAATAGGCCGACGCCGGGATGAAAACGGCATAGGCAAAAAGCTGGATGGACTGGCTTAAAAAAAGCCCCGCCATGTTCACCGAAAAAAGAAGTATCAGGATCTTCACAAAAAACGCGGTTCCCGAAATGAGCAGCAGATTTTTTGATGAGATCCTTTTTAATATCACTCCGATCCCCGCCATCACGGGAAGTTCCAGTATCGCCTGCAGGAAGTTTAGACTGATTGTAACGCAGATAACGCACGGCGGCTTTATAATCGACGATAAACGCGGG
>JAFSWJ010000173.1 GCA_017444545.1 Lachnospiraceae bacterium | reverse complement strand
TTATACAAAGGGGATATTGAGGACCCTGATGGCCTCGGTCTCGAAATTTGCCGATGGAGGGAGGGACAGTGCTCTCTGGAACGGAGAGGCGACCATAACCACGGATGAAAATTTTGTGGTGTTTGATTTCCAGACCCTGCTCTCGAACAAGAATCAGACCATAGCAAATGCCCAGATGCTTCTGGTGTTAAAATGGCTTGACAACGAGATAATAAAGAACCGTGAATACAACATGATGTATCACGCAAACCGCAAGATCGTCATAGTGATAGACGAGGCGCATGTCTTTATCGATGATAAATATCCCATCGCCCTGGATTTCATGTTCCAGCTTGCAAAGCGCATCAGAAAATACAACGGTATGCAGATAGTCATCACTCAGAATATCAAGGACTTTGTGGGTACGGAGGAGCTGGCACGCAAATCCACTGCCATAATAAATGCAAGCCAGTACAGCTTCATCTTCCCGCTTTCGCCCAATGACATGACGGATCTTATAAAGCTTTACGAGAACGCCGGGGCGATAAACGACAGCGAACAGGATGACATCATAAATAACGGAAGAGGAAGGGCTTTTGTGATCACCTCACCGGGTGAGAGGACGAATGTGGATATAGTCGCCGGCACGGGCATAGAAGAGTTGTTTACCATGTCATAAGATATAGTGTTAATTAATTTCTTAATTTGTTATTGTAGTCAGTGGTTTTTGCTCCCGCAGGTCACCCCCCATACCTTGCGCTCCGGTAGGTGCTCGGCATGGGGCCCTCCTGCTCGCGCCTCCACTTTTTTGGACTGAATTGGTGACATTGAGGTGACGTATCTGTTTTTGGCTTAAAAAAGCGAAGTTGACATGTAGCATTCACGATGGGTCATAGATATATATTGATTTTGGAGGATGAGATGAAAAAGTTCATAGCAATGGTGTTGATCATATCGCTTGCAGCAGCTGTTGTTGGATGCGGGGCGAAGAAACAGGAGGCATCTCCGACTGCGGAATCCGGAGTGCTCAAGGTCGGTATAGTGGACGGAAAGGACAGGTTTGCAGCAGACCTTTCCGGAGCGCCGGTTGGCATCGAAGCCGATATAGCAAAGCTTGTGGCGGACGAAGGCGGCTATGCGATCCAGTTTGAATCCTGCGAAAGCACCGGAGCTCTGCTTCACGGGGTGCAAAGCGGTGAGATCGATCTGGGCTTTGGAAGGATAGAGGAAACAGACAAAAGACTTGGGGATTTCACCACATCCGCAGGTTACGGAAAAGGCGGACTGTTTCTTGTCACACCCAGGAACAATTATATGGACTGCCTCAGCATGATGCAGTCGGGAACCCTCGGAGTATCCTCACAGGCGGAACCCTTAAAGGACGAGGTCGAGGGTATCGACAGCATAACGACCGAGACCTACACCAACGGGCAGCAGCTTCGTGATGATATAGTATCCGGAAAGATACTTGCGGGACTGGTCAGTGAAAGAGAGGCGGTCTCCATGGTGGGTGAAAAGGTTCAGGCTCAGGAACTTTTGAATTCACCGAAGGAAACCTACGTTGCAGTGATGCCAAAGGGATCTTCCCTGGCAGATACGGTAAACCTCGCTGTTTCAAAATACAGGATCTCGGGAACCGGAACCGGGGATCAGGAATAAGGGGGGAAGCATATGGATGATAGAACGGTTTACAGGCTGTGTGAAAGAGTGGATGCCGTAAATTCACCGGCGGTACAACAGGAGATGGATGAGCTGTCAAAGGACGGCACGGGAGAGTTCATCATTGATTTTGCGGATAATAAATACGTCAGCTCCGCAGGACTCAGAGCCATCCTGTTCATACAGAAAAAGATGTCAAAGGCCGGCGGCAGGGAGATCCTTATAAATGTCCCTGACTCCGTAAAAGAGATATTCGATGTCACGGGTTACTCCAGATTTCTGACCATACAGTAAATCCGGCTCAACCCCTGCGGGAGCAGAGCCAATAAACTGTATTTTGAGTTGTTGACTGAAAATAGATATCTTTTGGCTTAAAATTGTCAGTTGATTGTATATATAGGTGAAAGGGGAAATGCAGTGGGATATTTTGACAGTCCGAAAAACAAAGCCCTCTGGGAAAAAGAACTCGAAAGCCTCGATGCCGAAAGAAAACGACGCAGTGAAGAAGGCTACAAACCACACCAAAAGGCAGCGGCAGCTCAGACCCCGGGGCAGAAAACAGAAGCAGGAAATCCAAAGGTGAGAAGGATCACCCTGAAGATGCTCGAGGAAATAGAAAAAGCCGCAAGAGATCAGAGAATGGATCCAAAGGCTTCAACGGGCGGGATCTCAGCCCGCAGACAGGCAGGACAGATGAGCCGGGATCCGGGGACGATGGAACAGAGCGTGCCGGTGGCATCGATGCGATGAGAAAGATCATTATAAAAAGTGCATTGTTCATAAGCCTGTTTCTCTCATCGGTCATGGTAAGTGTCATACCGTTAAAGGCAGCGGCCGTATCGGAAGATACCGGAGAACCTGAAGGCTATGAAAACATCGAAGACACTGACGATTTGGGGATCCTTTCCGCGGAGGATAGGGCTCTTCTTGAGGAAGCGGCAAAGACCGATGATGAAGCCCCTGACTTTGCCAGAATGGCAAAGGGTTTCAGGAGTATAAACGATCCTGAACTGAAGGTTTCCTATGAAGGAGGTTTTTTCACCTATGAGATGCCAAACGGAGGGACTTTTTCAATGAACATCCCCCTCGGCGGCATCACGGACAAGGCCGTACAGTTGCGGGCCGGAGAGGATACCTGGATCACCTCCTTTGTCAGGAACGGAAAGGAAAGCCTCAAAAAAGATACGGCTCCCGGCAGCGTGAGCGAGGCTTTTGCGGCAGCATCGGATGAGGATGAAAAGATCGTGGACACTCAAAAGACCGGCCGGTATGATTTCAGGGTCATGTCCACATCGATAGACAGGTCAGGCATGACGCTTTGCAGCAGTTGCGGGGCATTTTGCATAGCAGGATCCGGCAAACCTCTCTGGACCAGTTATCTGACCGCACCCTTCGGATATGAGATAAGCAGTGTAAAGCTGAACGGAAGGGAGATAAAGGCCAAAGGAGAGAGGCTTGAGCTCAAAAAAGACGGGCTCTATGAAGCGGAGTTCAAACCGGCTGACAGCAGCCTTCCGGTATACAGTTCAGTCTTTAAAAGAGACACTACGGCTCCGGTCCTTCATTTCACGCCGGAGCTTACGGGAAAG
>JAFSWJ010000172.1 GCA_017444545.1 Lachnospiraceae bacterium | reverse complement strand
TCTTGACGGGGAGGAAACCTATCTTGCCTATGCGCCCCTTGAGACTGTCGGATGGACCATGCTCGTGGGTGTTTCAAAGGAAACGTTGAGACAGCCTTCAAAGGAACTGGTTGCCCATGTGGATGAGATCACGTATGAGACCCTGGACAGGACGAAAATGATGTCGGAGAACTTAAAGTATGCACTGCTTCTCATTGCAGCGGGTCTCATTTTTCTTTCTGTTTTTACATCTCTGCGCTATTCCAGAAAACTGGTCAGACCCATAAGAGTCCTGAAAAATGCAGGTGTCAGATTTATAGAAAGAGAAGATATCGGACTTAAATATACACAGGATTTTTTCGGTGACCTGAATCTGTATACCGGTGATGAGACAGAGGATCTGTGGCTTACCATGAGGGATCTGGAGCAGAACTTCAGAACCTCCATGCAGAAGCTTGAGGGTATAACTGCGGAAAAGGAAAGGATAGATACGGAGCTTTCCATAGCAGCCAGACTTCAGTCAGACATGCTTCCAAAGGTTTTTCCGGCATTTCCCGAAAGGCAGGATTTCGATCTTTTTGCGTTCATGAAGCCGGCAAAGGAGGTGGGAGGCGATTTCTATGATTTCTTTCTCACGGATGATGATCATCTGGCTCTCGTCATGGCAGATGTCTCCGGCAAGGGGGTTCCCGCAGCCATGTTCATGGTCGTTGCCAGAACGATGATAAAGAACCTGTCGCTGTCTGAAGGTTGTGAAAGTCCGGGAAGAATACTTGAAACGGTAAACAACAATCTTTGTGAGAATAACGACGAGTGCATGTTTGTCACGGTCTGGCTCGGATGCATAACCCTTTCCACAGGAGAGCTGAAGTGGGCAAGTGCCGGTCATGAGTACCCTGCGCTGTGCAGGACAGGAGGTAACTTTGAGCTTATAAAGGATATCCATGGTCCGGGTCTGGGAACCTTTGAGGACATTGCTTTTGAGGAACAGAGTATCACGCTCGGGAAGGGGGATCTGCTGTTCCTTTATACGGACGGAATACCGGAGGCAACTGATGAGGGAGGAAACATCTTCGGAACGGAGAGGATGACGGAAGCCCTGGATAAAAGCCGGGAGGAAAAAGGTCTCAGAGATATGGCTTCATCGGTCAAAAGCAGCGTGGATGCTTTTGTAAAGGACACACCGCAGTTTGACGATATAACCATGATGATGTTTGAGTACAGGGGCATATGAAGATACTGGTCATTAAAGGAGATGAAGAAAGGATCAGAAGGATATCGGAAGCGGCATCAGATACCGGAGAGGGGATATCGGTCAGGGTATTTGATGACAAAGCTGCTGCCGCTTCATACCTGAAGGGCACGGATAACGGTCTGAATGGAAGGATCCGCATAGTCACCTTTGGGGATTTCATCGTTTTTGCAGATGGAAAGCCTGTTCAGTTCAGGTACAGCAAGGCTCAGGAAATGTTTGCCATACTGGTGGATGCGGCGGGCAGGCAGGTCAGTGCCGGCAGGATCAGGGATAAGCTGTGGCAGGACAACGAGCCCGGAAAAAATCATGCATCCTATCTGAGCATCCTGAAAAAGGATATGATGCAGACACTGAAAAGCATCGGCGCGGGTGACATCATCCTTCAGGGTGAAAAAGGTCTGTCACTTTTAAGGGATGCAGTGGACTGTGATTATTATGATTATCTTGAAGGATCAGACGGATGCACCGCTTTTGACGGCAGATATATGGAACAGTACTCCTGGGCGGAACCAACCGTAGGAGAGCTCACATCCATAGACAGAAAAAGGAGATCAAAAGACCGGGCTTGAATTTCAGATCCGGATGTATATATAGACAAAGGACCACAAAGACCGGCACAGAAAACGTTTTTTGGCGGCACCGGCCTGAGTGTGACACTTTTGTGATAGAAGTGTAAATTGGATTATGTTAATCTGAACAGATTAGTTATGATCCCATAATAAGATCGGGAGAGTGCGGTATGGACAGTTCTTGGTACAACAGGAATGGCTTGAACAATAACAATCAAAATACAAATAAGCCGGTTTCGGCAGATGATCCTATTTCTTTCATGATAGATCTGATGGTCAGCATGTTTACCGCTTTTGCGGAGGGCGTCAAAAAAGGCTACGGAAAGGGCGGAAACGCAAATGAAAAGGGTGCTTCTGCCACCGACCTTCAGGCACAGCAGATGGAGCAGATGCAGAATATGATGCAGCAGATGATGCAGATGTTCCAGGGCATGCAGATGATGCAGGCTCAGATGATGGGCATGCAGAGAAACTCACCGGCAGGCGTCGTACAGAAAGAAGCTCAGGCAGAAGCTGCAAAAGAACCCGGAAAAAAGGAGGGCGACCTCGAAAAAGCCCCGGAAGAGGCTGAAAACAAAGCGAAAGAGCCTGAAAAAATAGCGAAAGAGGCTGAAAACAAGGCGGAAGAGCCTGAAAAAATAGCGGAAGAACCCGAAAAGAAAGCGGGAGAGGCTGCCGTGGAAGAACAGGCGCAAAAGGATGCGGTTGTCCCTGAGGAGCCCCTGCCTGAAAAAGCTTCCGAAAAGCCCATGAAATGGTATTCCGATGCCGAGATGGAAAAAGCCATAAAGGCTTTGGAAAATATGAAAAATGAAAAAGGAAAGCTGTCCTATGCGGCAGACAGATACCTGCAAAGTGTAAAGGAGCTCAAGTCGGCAACGGAAAAGGAGCCCGATGGCGCACATGTCGGTCTGTATGTGAAGGTATACAAGGGTGCGGTCAACTTCATGTCGGATTCTGCCGAAAGCTCTCCTGAGGACAAGAGCGTTCAGGAGGCCAGAGACATCGCAAGGACCATGAGGAGACGGTTAAACGAGAACAAAAGGATAGACAAGCTTGAAAGCATAGACCGCCTTCAAAAGAAACAGATGAAGGCTCAGGCAAAAAAAGAGGAGCCTGCGAAAGCGGAGGCAAAGGAAATCAAGGCGGAGGAGCCGGCAAAACAGAAGCAGGAAGTAAAAAAGGAAGAGCTGAAAAAGAAAGCACCCGAAAAGACCGAAAGCCGTGAAAAGAAGATAGAAGCCGCAAAGGAAAAAAGAGCGGAAAAAAGGCTGGAAGAAAAGAAGATGAAGCAGCTTTCTCCTCAAAAGGCTGTCATGGGTAAATAACAGATGAAAGCAGGAGTCAGAAGGACAGGTCTGAAAGAACTTGAAAAGGAAACCGCAAAGACGGGACCGGCAAAAAAGAAGCCGAGGATCGCAAAACAGATCCTTTCAACCTCCGATGCACGTGCGGGACTGAAAAAGGCAAAAAAAGCCTGCAGGGAGGCTCTTGACAAAGAGGAGCTTTTTGAGGATATACCGCTCCAGGTGTACGATTCTCTCATGGAACTTGATGCGGTGACCGATACATTATACGAGTCCGTGCCTGTGGAC
>JAFSWJ010000171.1 GCA_017444545.1 Lachnospiraceae bacterium | reverse complement strand
CGATGGAATCCACACCGCCGATGATGGTGTAATCCTGATTGACAAGTGATGATATCTTTGACTCCAGCACTCTCTCCACCTCCTTGATGACATCGGGTGAGGTTCTGTCCATCATTGCTATCCTCTTTGCAACATCAGCCTGCTTGTCAGGCGGCAATGCTCCTATGATCTGGGCTGCCTGCGACGGTGACAGGTACGACAGGATGAGAGCTATGGTCTGAGGGTGCTCGTCCTGGATGAAGTTTAAAAGCTGTGATGCATCGGTCTTTCTGACAAACTCGAAAGGCTTGACCTGAAGAGAGGCAGTAAGCCTTGCAATGACATCCGTAGCCTTTTCCGCTCCAAGAGCCTGTTCCAGAAGTTCCTTTGCGTAACCGATACCGCCTTCCGCAATATACTGCTGCGCCAGGCAGATCTGATAGAACTCGTTCACCACAGCCTCTTTGATCTGCGGCGTGACACTTCTGGTATTGGCTATCTCAAGAGTGAGTTCCTCTATCTCCTCCTCCTTGAGATGCTTGAATATCTTGCTGGACTTTTCGGGTCCCAAAGCTATGAGCAGCACTGCTGCTTTTTGTAATCCGCTTAATCCTTCTGCGCCGCTGCTAGTTGCCGGTGACGGCATTTTTTACCCCCAATCCTCTTGAAGCCAGTTGCGAAGAAGATTTGCAACTGCATCAGGATTTTCATCCACAAATTTCTCTATCAGCAGACTGACCTCAGACTTGCCCTCGGCATCGATCTCCTCAAGCTCAACCTGCTCAGCCGTGCTCTGCAGCAGACTGTCAAGCGACAACTCCTCCTGGTCCTCAACAGCACGCTCTGCTCTCATGGACCTGATCACCACAAAAGCAAGGAGTCCGAGTATCAGTATGATGAGGATGATGAGCATATAATTTGAGGTGAGGAAGTTTGTCTGCTCACTCTCCACAAACACCGGCTCATCATAGGCAACTATGCTGATCCTTGCCTCGGGTATGCCGGTTGCATTGCTCACCATTCCGTAGATATCCTGGTCCACCTCCTGCTTTACGCGGTCACTGTTTGCAAGCCTGAACTCCTCAAAGGTGGTTCCGTCGAGCATTCCCTGTGTACGCAGATCGTCTTCATTGTATATCACGTAATGAAGCGCCGTTATGGCTATGGAGGACGATTCCCTGTTTATAACCCCTCCCGCAGTCTGGGTATCTGTGATGGTCTCGTTCGGAAGGTAGTCATTGCTTTCCTCATCGGTCTGGGTGCTCGAATATGCGCTGTCCTGATATTCATAGGTCACCTCGCCGTTTGTATCGGTTCCCGGTATGTCACCGTTGCTGTTGGTCGCAGTCTGGGAATAGGTGTCCCTGTGCGACAGAACGCCCTGATCCTGTCCTTCAGCCGGGGTGTAGGTATGCTCGGTCTTTTTTATTATATCCCAGTTCAGATCAAGGTTCGGGACCACCTGAACATTGTCGTAGATCTTTGCTCCCACAAGGGCTTCCCTGATCTCGCCGCGGACCAGTGCATCATATTTCGCCTCATATGAAAGTCTGCTGCTGGCATTTCCCGCAAGGCTTGCATTGTCCTCTCCGGAAAACAGCATGTTTCCGTCCGAATCCATGATGACGATATTCTGTGTGGTATCGTTTCCGATGGAGGTTGCAATGAACCTGGCAAGGCCTGCCGCCTGATCCTCGTCCATGGAATTTGATTCCTCAAGGGTCAGCATCACGCTTGCGTAGGATTCTTTTTCCTTTGCAAGAAGGGTTCCGTCATTTTCGGGTATGTTCAGCGTCACGGTAGCGGACTTGATATTGTCCTGTCCTTCAAGACTCTCTGCTATGTACTGCTGCAGATAAACCTTGTATCTTTTCTGCTTGTCGGACTCGGTCGTTGAAAATCCTCCCGTGAAAACGCTCTCCACATTCGCTCCCACTGTCGGTATGTCATTTGCACCCAGCAGGATGTTCGCGTCGGAATACTGCTCCTTTAACACCGATACCGTCAGCCCGTCCTTTGACGTGATGAAGGTGATATTGTTTTCGGTCAGGAGATTCTGTATCTCATAGGTCTGCTTTGTATCTTCGCTGACCACGAGAGTTTCATATTCAGGCTGGGAGATCACCGTAACGACAATAACAACGGCCACTATCACGGCCGCCGCTACTGATATTATCAATGTCTTCTGTCTTGCATTGAATTTTGTCCACCACTCCAGGATCTTTTCCCAGATCGCTCTGAGTCTCTGTAATATTCGTTCAAGCATTTAATGCCTCCATCAGATCTGCATCTGCATTATCTCACGGTAGTATTCAAGGAATCTGTCACGAAGAGCCACCGTATACTGAAGCGAAGTCTGTGCCTTTGCCTGTGCCACTGCAAGATCGTGTGTATTTTCCGTCAGACCGAGGGCAAATTTGATCTCTTCGTTTTCCTGATCCTGCAGATATCCGTTCGTCTCGTTTATCTGGTTCTTTGCCGCATCAAGAAAAAGACTGAAATTCTTTTCATCGGAAATGGTTGCCGTAGAGGAATTTCTGGCAGCACCCTTTACCGCATCCGATGTCAGATTGTAAAAAGAAGTGATATCCATAAACTACCTCCTCATGCCTGTCCTACTTCAAGCCCCTTTAAGGCGATCTGCTTGCTGGTATTGAAAGCTGTTGCATTTGCCTCGTAAGCACGGCTTGCATCGATCAGGTTTGTCATCTCAGTCACGATATCCACGTTCGGATACCAGACATATCCGTTCTCATCAGCATCGGGATGGGACGGATCATAGACCATCTTCATCTCGGTGGTAACATCATGGTAAACACCGCCAACCTTGACACCCGAACCCACAAACCTGTTGTATTTGCTCTGAGTGGAGGCCAACATGCTCGAAAAAGAAGCAACGGGATTCTGTCTCTCCCTGAAGGATACGACCTTTCTGACATAGGGTGTACCATCCTCGGTCCGTGTCGTTTCGGAATTTGCCACGTTTTCAGCTATGACATCCATCCTGAAGCGCTCGGCCGTAAGTCCTGAAGCATTTATACTGAAGCTGTTAAATATGCCCATTTAATCACCGCCTTTCTACTTGAGCACCGATCTGATGTTTGTAAACTCCGCATCCATGCTCTGTGTAAGTCCGTTATATACAAGCTGGTTTGCAGCCATCTGCACGTTTTCCGTATCTATATCCACATTGTTTCCGTCAAGCCTGTAGGAATAGCCTTCACTGTCGGTAAACACCGTTCCTTTAAGCCTAGACATCTTCAGTGAATCAATCTTCTGGTCGAGAGGCTTGAATCTTGAATTTTTCAGCGCTCTCTGGAGATTTTCGGCAAACGACACATCCTGTCTTTTGTAATGGGGAGTGTCAACATTTGCGATATTGTTCGCTATAGTCTTGTTCCGAAGTTCGGCAGCATCGGCCGCCTTGTCGAGAACATCGATGTAATTGTAGATCCCTGAATTGACCATCAGCACCTCCAAAATCCGTTGTCCGCAAAGGACATAACCATTATAATTCCTAAACCCGAAAAGTCAATAAAACACACTATACTTGTATCTGATACTTTTTCACCACCATATATTGTGGCTACATAAAAATACTATGTCAATAAATTATGAATACAAAAAAGGGACTTTATCAAACGGTAAAATCCCTTTTCTTCATATCCGATGTCCGTTTCGGAACTATGATATCCGCTTTACACGGCTTTATTTTTCAATCCTTCTATCTCATCAAACACCTGAGGGTTCAGGACCCTGATATAAGTTCCCTTCATCCCGGAGGACTTTGCCTCTATGATCCCCGCACTCTCAAATTTCCTGAGAGCATTTACTATCACGGATCTGGTGATGTTTGACTGGTCTGCTATCCTTGATGCGACCACTATGCCTTCGCATCCTCCAAGCTCATCAAACACCCTGATCACCGCTTCCTTTTCCGAATAGGAAAGAGCTGCCAGCGCACCTTCTATCGCAAGGCTCAGGCGGTTTTCCATCTCATCCTCTTCCCTGACGGACCTGAGCATCTCGAGACTGACCACCGTGGCTCCGTACTCGCACAGGATGATGTCCTCGATGGAATACTCCTCCCCGCTCCGGTAAAAGAACAGGGTCCCGAGTCTGTTTCCGCCTATATCTATGGGTGTGATCAAAGCCTTGTAGGCTTCAGCTATCTTTTCATCAAAGCCCAGAGTCTGGAGGTTTACGTTTTCTTTTGTGGAAAGGATACCCAGGAGTCTCTCGTTCTGCACCTCGTCTATGAAATCACCTCTTGCCGTACCAAAGACAGGCCTTTCCTTTTCCTCCGTGACCCCGAGTCCCTGACCCAGGATCTTTCCTTTTTTTGAGAGACATATGACATTTGAAGAAAGGATATCCTTCATCACGACACACATGTCATCAAAAACCACTTTGCTCTTTTTATTATTGTGAAGGAGCTTGTTTATCTTTCTTGTCTTGTCTAAAAGTTCAATATTGCCCAAAATACAAAACCTGCTTATCTTTTTTTGCAATTTTAGCACAATTTCGCAATTTGTACAAGCAATTAGTCCTTCTCTTCTTTTTTGACTGAATGCTTGCATTCCTCGTTTGAACAGACCAGATGTGCTCCTCTTTCGACCATCATGCTGCCGCAGACAGGACATTTCTCATTTGAGGGTCTTGCCCAGGAGAGAAAGTCGCAGTCAGGATATCCAAGACACCCGTAATACCTGCGCCCCTTTTTGGACATCTTCATGACAACGTCCTTGCCGCATTTCGGACAGCTGACTCCGATAGGTTCAAAATACGGCTTGGTATTCTGGCAGTCCGGGAAACCGGGACAGGCCAGAAACTTTCCATGGGGACCATATTTGATCACCATGTTGCGGCCGCACTTTTCACATATTATATCGGTCTCTTCATCGGAAATCTTTACCTCTTCGATCTCTTTTTCCGCTTTTTTTATGGCTTCCTCAAGATCGGGATAAAAGTTTTCGATGACACTTTTCCACTTGACCTTTCCGTCCTCCACCTCATCAAGGAGAGATTCCATGGTCGCCGTAAACTTAGCATCAACGATCTCCGGAAATGCGTCCTTCATTATATTGTTGACCGCATTTCCCATTTCGGTCACATAAAGATTCTTTGCTTCTTTTGTTACATATCTCCTTGCGAGCAGGGTCGTAATGGTCGGAGCGTAGGTACTGGGTCTTCCTATGCCCTGCTCCTCCAAAGCCCTGACAAGGGTCGCCTCCGTATAGTGGGCGGGAGGCTGGGTGAAATGCTGTTTCTGCTCTATGCCTGCAAGCTTCAGAACGCTCTTTTCACTCAGATTGTTAGAAAGTACGTTTGATTCCTTTTCCTCTTCATCCGAGGGTTTGTATACGCTTAAAAAACCGTCAAATCTGATCTTTGAGGCACTCACGGTAAATATGTATCTGTCGGAAGCGGATATCTTTACATTTGTCGTATCATAAACGGCATTTGACATCCTGCTGGAAACAAACCTCTTCCATATGAGCTGATAAAGCCTGTACTGATCGTTTGAAAAGGACGGCTTGAGCGAAGCCGGTGTATGGGAGATATCCGTGGGTCTGATGGCTTCATGTGCATCCTGGACGTTCCTGCCCTCATTATTCTTTACGTTTTTTTCCTCTCCCAGATATTTTTCACCATACTCAGATGCGATGTACTCTCCTGCGGCCTGCTTTGCCTCGTCGGACACTCTTGTGGAGTCTGTCCTCAGATATGAGATGTATCCGTCCTCATACAGCTGCTGCGCAACCCTCATGGTCTTTTGTGTCGAAAAATTCAGCACCTTGCTCGCTTCCTGCTGCATCGTACTCGTAGTAAAGGGAAGCGGGCTTTTTCTGATCCTCTCTCCCTTTTTTATCTCTTTGACACAAAAATCCGCTGTTTCGCAGAATTTCCTGATCTCGTCCGCCTGTTTCCTGTCTTTGACTTCGATCTTTCCGTTTGCATCACCATAAAATCTGATCTCAAGAGGCTTTTTTTCACCCTTCACATCGACAGATGCATCTATGGTCCAGTATTCATCAGGGATGAAGGCTTCTATCTCATCCTCTCTGTCACAGATTATACGCAACGCGACCGACTGCACCCTTCCAGCCGAAAGACCTCTTTTGATCTTTGCCCAAAGCAGCGGTGATATGTTGTAGCCCACCATCCTGTCAAGGACCCTTCTTGCCTGCTGGGCATCAACCAGGTCCATGTTCAACTCCTTGGGCTCCTTCAGTGATTTCTTTATCGCACTTTTTGTGATCTCGTTAAAAGTTATCCTCTTTACGTTTTTGTCCGTCTGTCCCGGTTCAAGCTTCAATGCTGTGAGCAGATGCCATGATATAGCCTCTCCCTCGCGGTCCGGGTCGGTTGCAAGATATATGGTATCCGCCTTTTTCACCTGCTTTCGAAGAGTTGCCAGCAGATCACCCTTTCCCCGGATCGTTATATACTTGGGTTCAAAGTCATTATCCACATCAACTCCAAGCTGGGATTTGGGCAGATCCCTGACATGCCCCATCGACGCACAGACTTCATAATTGCTCCCCAGGAACTTCCTGATGGTCTTCACCTTTGCGGGAGACTCGACTATTACCAGATTTTTTGCCATTTTCAGATTACTTCCTTAATATATTTGTTCGAATTTAAACCGTTTGATACTATACACTACTTTTTTTATATCGACAAGTCAAAGAATTTTTTCATCACAGGATCAGTTATCTATAATTTCTTCCTGACATAATTATTCTTGCCGCATTCATCCACAAGCCCCCGCAGACGCAGCTTCAGGATCGCATCATGCACGCTCTGCAAAGAAAGACCGGAAAGAGCCATGAATTCATCTGTTTTTTTCGGATACATATCCATCAGGGAATAGATGAGCTTCTCATTTCCCGAAAGGCTGATCTTTACCGGCACCTTTTTCCCATGCTCCCCCTTTTCCATGATCCTGGCATCGGGTACGGTTCTGTAGAGTTCGCTTAATATACTGTCCGGACTCAAAGCGATGAGGGCTCCCTCGGCTATGAGCCTGTTTGTTCCCGCTGACATGGGATCGTTGATCCTGCCCGGAACCGCAAACACATCCTTTCCCTGCTCCAGGGCATATCTGACGGTTATCCCGGTTCCGGAACGGATCCTGGCTTCGATCACAAGCAGCGCATCACAGAGGGCAGATATGATCCTGTTTCTTTGCGCAAAATACGTTCCCAAAGGAGCCGTACCCGGCGGCTGCTCGGACAGGATACCTCCCTGCTCAAGTATCTCTTTGTAAAGTCCCTCGTTGCTTTTCGGATAAACGATGTCGGGACCGGAGCCCAGGACCGCAAAGGTCTCACCTCCCGCCTCAAGGGCTGCCTTCTGCGATATTCCGTCTATGCCCATCGCCATACCGCTTATTATCTGGACTCCGTTTGCGGCAAGAGCGGATCCGAAATACTCCGCCACCTTCGCCCCGTACATTGAGCACTGTCTCGAGCCGACTATGGCTACGCTCTTTTTGT
>JAFSWJ010000170.1 GCA_017444545.1 Lachnospiraceae bacterium | reverse complement strand
GTGTCGGAAAAGAGGATATAAAGATCGATGACAGACCGATGGAGGAGATGACTGTCATTTCCATTCCTCTGACTGAGACTGACTATTATTACAAACATAATCTTTTTGGAAGCAGAGACCGCATCAGCCGTATAGGGTCCGGTATGGCTGATGGAAGAGTGATATTTGAGATACATACGGAAGGTATCTGCGTGATGACTGCACAGATCGAAAAACGCTGTATGTACATAAGGTATGACAGACCCCGGGACGTTTATGAAAGGATAATACTGATAGATCCCGGTCATGGCGGCGAAGACAGCGGAAGTGTGGCCTATGACATATCGGAAAAGGATATAGTATCCGGTATCGCGGAAAAGATAAGCGTGTCCGGAGATGCTTCGACGGGGGTGTTCTTCACACGCACCGGGGATGAAATGGTATCTTCCAAAGAAAGGGAGGAGATAGCAAAGAAGCTGGATCCTGATCTTCTTGTGACTCTCCATACCAATGCCGATGACAGCACCAGGATCACAAGAGGTGTTGAGATTTTTTATAATGACCCGGAACTGAAGGAAAGATCGGAAAAGCTTGCAGACGGGCTGGCGCGTATCCTGGGTTCTCCGGAAAAAACCGTAATGAGAAAAAAGACCATACCGGGATATGAAAGTACCGGAGTTCCCTGTATTTACGCCGGCACCGGTTTTATCACAAACAGGAGTGAGGCAGAGCTGATGGAAACCGACGATTACGGGGAGAAGGCGGCAAAAGCCCTGGAGGAGATATTTTGAGGATCATATTTGCTACGGGAAACAAAGACAAGCTTCGTGAGATCAGGCAGATACTGTCAGACTGCAGCATCGAGGTCATTTCCATGAGGGATGCCGGGATCGAAGGAGAGGCCGAAGAGACAGGAAAAAGCTTTGAGGAAAATGCTCTGCAAAAGGCCAGATATGTCTATGAAAAAAACGGAAAAAGGGATGGTGACCTGGTTGTCGCCGATGACTCGGGTCTTGAGATAGATGCTTTGAACGGAGAGCCCGGCATCCTTTCGGCAAGATATATGGGAAAGGATACCTCCTATCGTGAAAAAAATGCGGATCTGGTGAAGAGACTTGAGGGAGTGCCGGACGAAAGAAGAACGGCAAGGTTTGTATGCGCAATGGCTCTCATCTGTCCCGACGGACGGGAAAGGGTTGTCAGGCAGACCATGGAGGGCCGGATAGGCTACGGTGAGGCCGGCGAAAACGGATTCGGTTATGATCCCATCTTTTTCCTGCCGGAATACGGCATGACTTCGGCTGAGGTTTCACCTGAAGTGAAAAATGCCATAAGCCACAGAGGAAAGGCGCTCAGGGAAGTGAGGGATATCATCATATCGGAGTATCCCGGGGTGATGAGTTGAACATACTGGTGGTAAGCGATTCGCATGGGAGACAGGGTGATCTGCAGGATGTGATCTATGATGTGGGAAAGATAGATCTGCTCATCCATTGCGGGGATACGGAAGGCATGGAGCGTGAGATAATCCGGATGGCAGGATGTCCCTGCCGGATAGTTTCCGGAAACAACGATTTTTTTACTGATCTGCCCCGGGAAGAAGAGTTTACGCTGGGAGATTACAGCGTCTGGCTGTGCCACGGGCACAATTACGGCGTTTCAATGGGATATGAGATGCTCCTTGATGAAGCAGTTTCAAGGCAGGTTGACATCGTTTTTTTCGGACATACCCACAGACCCTGTGTCATGAAAAAACGGGGTGTCTGGCTCGTAAATCCCGGAAGTATATCCTATCCGAGGCAGGAAGGCAGAAAGAAAAGCTATATCCTGATGGAGATCGACCGGGAAGGAGAGGCTCATTTTTCGATCAATTATCTTGAACAGCAGACGATATAGGGATATAATAAGCGATGTTTTGAATGGCGTATAGACGCGCCGGGCGCGTCTGCCATCGCGTAAAGCACCTGCAAGTGTAAAACTTTATAGATATAACGGGGTGTGGCTCAGTTTGGTAGAGCACCTGCTTTGGGAGCAGGGGGCCGCAGGTTCGAATCCTGTCACCCCGATGATTGATTTGCTCCCGGAAGCCTGATGTTTTGCGGCTTGCGGGATTTTTACCGCTTTATGAGACTGCCATGCTATAATGTTGACACCGGTGTTTTTGCAGCCGGACAAAAGATTGGGAAAGCGGACATATATGGGAATCTGATACCAGATTTTTTTAACGGAGGTAAAGATGATGGTAGATGTGACGTGGCTTGGACAGATGGGTTTTATAATAAAAACGGGGAACACCACGATCTGTATTGATTATTTTGCATCCCCTGATGAAGCAAGACAGACTCCGGTGCCTGTAGCGGCTAAGGAACTTACGGGGGTGGATGCTTTTCTGGGGACACACGACCATCTGGATCATATCGATCATGAGGCGTGGAAGATCTGGGCAAAAACGAATCCTGCGGCAAAATTTGTTTTTCCGGCAGCACACTTTGAAAAGGTCATCGCAGATGGTGTGGACAAAAACAATGCGGTGGGATTAACCGACGGTGACAGTGTCAGGATTGGAGATTTTACGATACACGCCATTGCGGCTTCCCATGAATTTCTGGACCGGGATCCAAAAACCGGGCTTTATCCCTACCTGCAGTATATCATTGAGGCCGTCGGTGTCAGGATACATCATGCGGGAGACACGGTCAGATATGAAGGAATGCTCCAAAAGATCCGTTCCTTTGGAAAGATCGACCTGCAGTTATTACCCATAAACGGACGGGATGCCGCGCGCTACCGCAGGAACTGCATAGGAAACATGACTTATCAGGAAGCAGCGGATTTTGCGGGAGAGACGGGCACAGCCATGGTCATCCCCGGGCATTGGGACATGTTTGCGGACAACAGCGAGGATCCCCAAAAATTTGCGGATTATCTTGATGTCAAATACGGGGGAAGGATCAGATGCGTGATCCCGAAGGTTTCAGAAAGCATTCAGGTATCTGTCTGACACCCCGGGCACGGCATATTACAGATGTAGGACCTTTGTAGGAAAGAGGGTTTCCTTTGTCATCCGTGACAGTACATCCGGCCTCGGATGCAACAAGCGCTGCGGCGGCATAGTCCCATAGCTGGATCTTTAATTCAAAATACAGATTGCACTGTCCCATTGCAACGCAGCACATATCCCAGGCCGCTGTTCCAGAACGGCGCAGATCGACGCACAGCGGAAGGAGATTCTTTGCGATCTCAAATGTCCTTTCCTGAAGCTCCGTATAATATGGAGCGGTTCCGAATACCGCAAGAGAATCCGACAAAGGGGTATCAGAGCACTCTATCCTTTCACCGTTCATATAAGCACCCTGACCCTTGACTGCCGAAAAGAGCATATCGTCATAGGGATTGAAGATGACAGCCATATAGGGCATTCCATCCTTTAAGAGAGCGACGGACACCACGGAGGGGCGGTAGGAAAAAATGAAATTGGAAGTTCCGTCGATGGGGTCGATGACAAAACAGTAGCCGCTGCTCATTTTTGAGGTGAAGACATCCTGACCGTCTTCTTCGCCCAGAAACGAAGCCTCCGGAAGCACTTCTGACAAAGCCTGTATCAGATACTGCTGGATTTTCTCATCCGTTTCCGTGCAGAAATTGGCATGTCCGGCTTTTTCCATGATCCCCGGTCTTTTTGCTTCAACCATTATATTTCCTGCAGCCTTTGTGATCCGGATGATATCGTCTATGTTCATTTGATCCACCTTTCTCCGATCAGCGCTCCCCTGTAATTCACCTGTCGCTGTACTATCCTGAAGGTCAGGGTCTTTCTGCCTCCAAAGGCGCCTGCACCCTTTAGCGTTACCTTTGCCTTACCCTTTTTCACATTATCAGAATATCCT
>JAFSWJ010000169.1 GCA_017444545.1 Lachnospiraceae bacterium | reverse complement strand
GTTACTCGAAGTTTTTGGGCATGCCGATGGAGATGAAGAACCGGCGAAGCCTTTCAATGCCCTCCTTTGCCGTGACCTCGGGATGATCAAAATCCATCTCGCATCCCCACACCCGGACCGCTGCCTTTGCAAAGCGCATCACATCATGATCCATTACATAGGTAAAGACCGCAGGCAGGGTGACCGCAAGTCCCGCACCGTGAGCGCAGTCGTAAAGCGCCGAAAGCTCATGCTCGATGTTGTGGCTGTTCCAGTCCTGGCTCCTGCCAACGCCGCAGGAATTATTATGGGCCATCATCCCCGCCCACATGATATTCGCGCGGACCTCATAATTGTCGGGATCCGCTATGACCCTGGGTCCCTCATGTATCATGGTAAGCAGAAGTCCTTCTATGAGACGGTCGGTGACCTCAACCTCCTTTGTATTTGTCAGATATCTCTCGTAGAGGTGAGCCATGATGTCCGTAATGCCCGCTGCCGTCTGGAAGGGCGGAAGGGTCTGGGTCAGAGCGGGATTTAGTATCGAAAACTTCGGCCTGATTGCATCGCCGCTGGCACCTCTTTTGAACATGCCCTCTTCCTTTGTGATGACACTGTCGGGACTTCCCTCGCTTCCTGCAGCTGCTATGGTCAGGACCGTTCCCACGGGAAGAGCTTTCTCTATCCTCTTTCCCATATAGAAATCCCAGAAATCACCGTCATAGACCGTTCCCGCAGCGATGGCCTTTGCGGAATCTATGGTGCTGCCGCCGCCCACCGCAAGGATGAAATCCACCTTTTCCGTCTTGCAGATCTCGATACCTTCATAAACAAGTCCGCTCCTTGGGTTGGGCTTCACGCCTCCGAGCAGCACATATTCGATCTTTTCCTGATCAAGGGATGCCTGCACCCTCTCGAGCAGCCCCGATCTTTTGACGCTTCCTCCGCCATAATGTATCAGCACCTTACTTCCGCCGTGCTTTTTCACATACTTCCCTGTCTCGTTTTCCCTGTCTTTTCCAAAAACAAACTCCGTAGGGCTGTAAAAGTCAAAATTTTCCATAGAAGAATCCTCCATCTGATTTTGAAGTGTTACATTATGGGATTATACACGATAAAACAAATTTCTACTATCTGTTTATTTTCGGGACGGGATGGTGGGACAGGGGACGTATCTCTGTCCCAGTTTCATGGGACAGGGGACGTATCTGTGTCCCAGTTTTATGTTAACCTTCTTAATGAGACGCGGGCATATTTACCGGCACATTTTGTGTTTTATATTGTTTACATAAAAGTGGGACAGAGATACGTCCCCTGTCCCACTTATTCGCATGTGTACCATGGATGTGTTCCGCGTACCTCGAATCCAACGGAACACGCCAGTCTCATGGATGCTTCATTCCTGATATCACAGTCCCATACCGGGATCTTTCCTCTTCGGATCGTCTCTTTTACCATTGCCGATGAAACGATCCTTCCATATCCTCTTCCACGGCACTCTTCTGCTGTTTCAACTCCAATATCCACATAGTCTTTTGAGACTCCCGAAGAGAACGCGCAGGCTGACATCCGTCCTTTATCGATCATACAAAAGCCAAACCCGTTTCTCAAAAAAGAGTCCTTATCTTCCCACGAAAATGTCGGGATTATCCTCCCCTTCATCAGATCATAATTATCGGAAGTTATCATTTCCGGCTCTAGTCCCGCAGAGTGAGCAGCAGTGTTTTTATTATCAAAATACTCAAAAATAAACCGTTCATGAACGGTTACCCCGGGATGACTCAGTATCATCTCCTGCAGTCGCGGATCGTTATCCGCCTGCAATGCCATGCGTCCCGAATGGCCTTCCGGCGGGTCCGCCATCATATCCACGGTCTCTTTGATAAACTTCTCATCATAATCTCCGAGAATGTTTGCAAATCCGCAATAATGCCAGATCAGCGCAACGGTCGGGGCTTCAAGGTCATCAACATATATTTCCCCCCTTTGAACCCCCTCCAATATCGATAACGGATATACCTTCTCTATGCTGATACTGTCGGTCAGATGACCGATCATTCCGTAATCGCTTAGTTTCTTCATGGCCGCCCTCCGCTTGATGCTTTCAATTTTGAAGTAAACTATACTATTATCCGTGATCGAAGTAAACCACCAAAGTGGGACACAGATACGTCCCCTGTCCCACTACGTCTCTACCGGATAGCGGCCGTCAAAGCAGGCTTTGCAGAGCGGCAGATCCGGAGTCATGACATCAAGGTCCTCGATGGCAAGATACTCCAGTGAGTCCGCGCCGATCTTTTGCCTGATCTGCTCTTTGGTATGACCGCTTGCGATGAGTTCGGAATTGTCCGGGACATCGGTTCCGTAGAAACACGGATAAAGAAAAGGAGGCGATGAGATCCTCACGTGCACCTCAAGTGCTCCGAACCTCCTCATCTCCTTTATGAGATTTGCCAGAGTCGTACCCCTGACTATGGAATCATCTGTTAATATTACCCTCTTTCCCTTCACAACATCTTCTATCACACGAAGCTTGATGGCAACGGCACTGGTGCGTTCCTCCTTTGTCGGCTTGATGAAGGTCCTGCCCACATAACTGTTCTTTGCAAAGGCGATCCTGAAGGGGATCCCCGACTCCTCGGCAAGGCCCGCCGCCGCAGTCAGTCCCGAATCGGGAACGCCTGTAACCACATCCGCATCCACCGGAAAACGGCGGGCCAACGCTCTGCCGCCCTCGATCCTTGCATTATACACGCTTATGCCGTCTATCCTGGAATCAAGTCTTGCAAAATAGATATATTCAAAAACGCAATGGGCTTTATTATAGGAAGTCATGATCTGCTTTGAGGTGATGCCCTCCTCCGTGATCATGACCATCTCGCCGGGAGAAACATCCCTGACATAATCAGCGCCTATCGCGCGAAGGGCGCTGCTTTCCGATGCGCAGACATACATATCATCCAAAGTGCCAAGACACAGGGGCTTCAGCCCCCAGGGATCCCTGATGGCTATGAGCTTTCTGGGGCTTAAGATCAGCAGGGCAAAGCCGCCCTTCAGAGTTTTTGCCACATTCTCCGAAGCCTCCTCTATGGATGCGCTGTGCATCCTCTCCTCGGCGATCCTGTAGGCGATGACCTCAGAGTCGGCATTTCCGGTAAACACCGCGCCTTCTTTTTCAAGTTCACGGCGGATCGCGTCCGCATTTATTATATTGCCGTTGTGCGCCAGGGCGATGGTGCCTTTCGCATAGTTAATAAAAACAGGCTGGGCGTTCTCCCTCGTGCTGCCTCCGGCGGTGGAGTACCGCACATGGCCGATGCCGATGTTTCCCTTGAGCCTGTCAAGAATGTCCCTGTGAAACACCTCGTTTACAAGTCCCATGTCCTTGTGTCCGCTGATATTGCCGATGGGACCGCAGGTGTCGCAGACCACGATGCCCGCCGACTCCTGGCCTCTGTGCTGCAGGGCCGTCAGCCCGTAATAAATATACTGGGCCGCGTTTATGTCCTTTTTCGAATAAATGCCAAACACGCCGCATTCTTCATGTATCCTGTCCATTTCCATATCATCTCCAATCTGTGTATCACAGGGCGCTAAACGTCCAGTGGACGTTTGCTCAGCGCCGACCGGAGCGGAGCGGAGACCGGTTCACTGTTACGTTTTTTGTATCAGAGGGACGGTTCTCTGTTTCACCTTTTGTTGCACGGGGACGGTTCTCTGTTTCACCTTTTGTTGCACAGGGACGGTTCTCTGTTTCACCCCCCGAAGATCGGATCAAACATGATATCAGGGCGTGCGATCAGCCGTTGTTTCTCAGGGAATCAAGATTTGAAAATTTTAGTCATCAAAACGAAGATGAATTAAGAAACACCCGAGTGCGGGTCGATAACATGTTTGATCCAATCTTCAAAACAATCATTGTGTAACAGAGAACCGTCCCTCTGATACATAGGACTGTCCCCCTGCTTCACAACATGTAACAGAGAACCGTCCCTCTGATACAGTTCTCTGTCACAAAAGGTAGAAAAAGAAATACTGTTACTCGACATCCTGCAGTGCGTCAAAATCCTCCTCGCCGGTTCTGATCTTGACCACCTTTTCGACGGGATATACAAATATCTTTCCGTCTCCTATATGTCCCGTGTACAGAGCCTTCTTTGCTGCAGCTATGACCGACTCTACAGGGATCTTGCTGACAACCACCTCAACCTTGACCTTGGGCAGAAGTGTTGCATCCACCTCGACTCCACGGTATCTGTCTCCGGCACCCTTCTGGATACCGCAGCCCATGACCTGGGTCACCGTCATGCCTGTCACACCCAGATCGTTCATGGCCTTACGCAATGTATCGTATCTTGAAAGCCTTGCTATGATCACGACCTTGCTGATGCCCGTATCCGGGAAGGTATTTACCACCTGTACGGCAGCATCCTTCTTTGCCTGACTTGCTTCCTCGTATTCATCGGATCCGAGACTTGTGTTCTCGTTTACCTCCATGGTCATGGTGTTTGAAATATCCATGATGGAAAAGCCCGCATATGCACTGGTCAGTCCGTGCTCCGTACGGTCAAGACCGGTTATCTCCTCTTCCTCGGACACTCTCAGACCGTTGAACTTTTTGATGAGCGTGTAGGTTATTATTATGGTGACAACGGTCCATGCGATAGTAACTGCAAGGCCTCCGAACTGTTTGATAAGCTGGCCGACTCCGCCTCCGTAGAAAAGTCCCTCGGTGATGCCGGCGCTTTCAAAGCCGGGAGCCGTGGCTGTCGCAAAAAGTCCCACTGCGATGGTTCCCCAGATTCCGTTAAACATATGTACCGCAACTGCTCCGACGGGATCGTCAACATGGATCACATTGTCACAGAACCATACTCCGAATACCACGAGAAGTCCCGCAACCGCACCTATTATGGCTGCTCCCGCGCAGTCCGTCACGTCGCAGGGAGCTGTGATCGCTACAAGTCCTGCAAGTGATGCGTTCAGACACATTGAAACATCGGGCTTGCCGTATCTGATCCAGGTGAAGATCATGCACACCACGGTCGCAACCGCAGGGGCAACCGTTGTTGTCAGAAAGATGGAACCGAGAGTCGGAACATCGGTTGCAGCAGCGCCGTTGAAGCCGTACCAGCCAAGCCAGAGAATAAAAACTCCCAAAGCTGCGACTACCAGGTTGTGTCCCGGGAAGGCGTTGACCTTTGTCACTTTTCCGCTCTTGTCCTTCACAAATTTTCCGATACGGGGACCGAGCATCCATGCACCGATGAGAGCGCAGATACCGCCTACCATGTGGATGCAGTTTGAACCTGCGTAATCGTGGAATCCCCACTGTGCCAGAAATCCTCCGCCCCAGGTCCAGTGCGCCTCTATCGGATAGATGATCGCCGAGATCACTGCCGAGTAGATGCAGTAGGATGAAAATTTCGTCCTCTCTGCCATGGAGCCCGACACGATCGTTGCCGTCGTTGCGCAGAACACCAGGTTGAACACGAAGCCTGAATAATCAAAGCTTCCATAGTTTCCGAAAACATCAAAAGAGAATTTTCCGGCAAAGCCGCCGAGCATGTTTTCTCCGAGCATCAACGATGCTCCGCAGATGAACCACATCACGGTGCCTATACAAAAATCCATGAGGTTCTTCATGATGATGTTTCCCGAGTTCTTTGCCCTCGTAAATCCGGCCTCGCACATCGCAAATCCGGCCTGCATCCAGAACACCAGTGCAGCTCCTATCAAAAACCATACGCCATAAACTTCACCGTTGATGGCTTCCAAAATTTCTTTCGTCATAATTTTTTCCTCCTCATTTTTTTACGCTTCTGTCTTCCTGCCCGCTGCGGAC
>JAFSWJ010000168.1 GCA_017444545.1 Lachnospiraceae bacterium | reverse complement strand
TATGTGGTGATCCGCTATATAAACGGAAATGCGGACCGGTGCGGCTATACCCCGGAGGATGATGCTGCCGTTTCCCTTGGAGAAAAAAAGCTCGTGTTTTCGGCGGATGTAAATGAGAACGCGCCGAAGATCATGTTCCTTTTAAATGCGAACAGGAGGGATGTGGAATATGAGTTTGAAAGGCTCGATCCTGCGGACGGGACTGTCCTTTATTCGACGGGCAGGATACCGGAAAACTATTATTATGCATACGAGAACGGGCTCTACAGGATACATATCTATGCCACTGACGGTTCGGGAGAGGAAAGGATCTATTATACGAAACCTCAGGGGATAGATGTGCAGCCGCCCAGGATGCAGGAGCCGTTGTTTTTGCATACGGGTGAGGGAAAGCCTGACAAAAACGGCGTTCTGCGGTACGGCTCGGGACAGATAAAGGTGAAGGGCGCATATGATATCGAAAACGAGCTTCACCCAAAGCCTTATATGTTTGATTATCCCAACGGGGTCTGGCAGGAAAGCAATATGCTGGATGCAAGAAAGGGGGATTATCTGATCGCCATCAGGGACAGGGCGGGAAATGTGAAGACGGAGCAGGTCAGCATCCATGATATCGACACGGATCCGCCGGTGACCACCTTTGAGGAGGAGGATGAGGATGCAGCCGTAAACGGTTACAAAAGAAGTGTAAGTCTCAAGGTCAATGCGGAGGATGATACCAATATTCCGGAAAATTATATCTCTCTTGACGGAGATGACTGGCTTTCCGGGGATACTGTGGAGATCTCCGAAAACGGGATCTATGATATCTACACCCGGGATGTTTTTGATCATGTTTCGCAAAACAGTATAGAGATCGGAAACATTGACAGGGAGCCTCCGGAGTTTTCCTGCAATATGGAGCATATATCAAGAGGCGGCGGGTTCTCGTCAAAGGAGATCCTGCATGTGACCGCCTATGATGAAAAAGCAGGAGTCTTCGGGGATGCCTATTCCTTTGACAAAGGTGAGACCTGGGGGAGCGACAAAATCCTTGTCATCAGCGAAAACGGCACCTACACGGTCTGTGTCAGGGATGCTTTGGGAAATACAAGTGATGTCAGGACCGTGAGGGTGACGGATATAGATAATAAAAGACCGAAGATAATAAACGCCGTAGCGGAGAGGGAAAACACATCCGGGAAATTTGCCGCATCCTCAAGGATAACCGTTACCGCCTCTGATGAGGAGTCCGGTCTTTCCGGGGAAGCCTTCTTTTTTGAAGCGGAAGGCAGGTGGAAGAGTGAAAACACGTATAAGGCGAAAAGGAACGGAGTTTATCATTTCAGGGTGCGTGACCGGGTCGGAAATGTGGAAAGTTCTTATTATACGGTTGAGAATATAGATCCTGATGCACCGGAGTGCGTTGTCAGGGGAAATCCGGAGAGTCTGACCATGTCAAAGGTCAGGCTGAAGGTGGATATAAACGACCGTATCTCGGGCATCAGGGATATCTGTATGGCTGATGCCAGGGCGGGGATCAAAAAGCTTTTGAAGGAATATCCCTGTGACAGCGAGGGCGCCGGAAAGAGTGAGGATTCGCTTGATGTGGACATCACTTCAAACGGTGAATATATCTTTTATGTAACGGATATGTGCGGAAACGAGAGGAAGGAGAGTGTTACCGTCACAAAGATAATAAAACCGAAAAAGCCCGTCAAAAACGGGGAGCCTTCCGATGAGGAGGAAAAGGGCACCGGAGGAGAGGGCGGTTCCGGGAAAAAGCCTGTAAAGGAAAAGACCGAACCGCAAAATGAGACCGTGGTCATAGGCTCCGAGAACAAAAAAACGGAAAAAAAGAGTTCATCACAGACCGGTATAGTCGTAAGGAACAGTTCCGTTTCGGAGGAAAAGGCAGAGGAGGACACCAAAAATGAGGTTTCAAAAAACAGGGTGTCCCGCGGGGGAGATGATGATGCCGGGATCTTTGAGGAAAAGGAGGATCCTTTTGCGGACGGACTGACTGATGCATATGAAGGCTCTGATTTTTCAACCGATGTTTTTGAAAGTGATGAAGATGAGTATCTGGCGGAAAACGGACCGCGGGAGCTGGAGATGCTTCCAAACCCCGACGAGATCGAAACGGGGGAGGAAAAAAAGCCGATGGGCGGTGTCATCGCGGTCACTGTTGTTTTGATGATAGCGGGACTTTCGGCCCTGACTGTATTTCTGCTTTCAAAAAAGGGACTCATAGACCTGTCCGGGATCCTGGGAAACAAGGGTGAGGAATAGCATTATGTAAAAATAGATTAGAAAGATGTAAAATATACTTGACAAAATTCTATCGCTGTTTTATTATGCTTACAGAGAACTCAAGACCCCCTTTTTTGGGGCAGAACAAAACGGTAAAGATCAAAAACATATCATATACGGTGAAAGGAAGGTATTTATTATGACAGGAACAGCGACAGGATTGATAACAGGTATAGCAGTAGGACTGATCGTGGTCTTCTTTGCTCTCAGAAAACTGAACTATGACGGAAAGGCAAAGACAAAATATGATGAAAGACAGAAGGCAGTGCGCGGGATGGCATACACCTACGGATTCTGGACGATGCTTGCGGCAAACGCAATTATGCTTGTGATCTCCACAACATCCTTTGATGTGGCAAAGCTTGGACCGTGTCTTTATTTCCTGCCCATATTTGCGGGCATCGTGGTCCAGGTAAGCTACAGCATCTTTAATGACGGATATGTGGGGCTCAATACGAACATGAAAAAATACACAATATTCATGATCATAGTGACCGTATTCAATATCGGAGTTTCCCTGATAGCCGTCAAAAACGGACAGCTGCTTTCGGACGGCAGGCTCCGGGGGCCGTTCCTCAATCTGCTGTGCGGGATCCTCTTTCTTGTGGTCGCAGTCGATCTTTTGATCAAACAGGCGATAGACAGAAGGGAGGCGTGATCCATGAAGAATCTGAGACTCAAGGCTGCAAGGGCGGGGCTTGATCTTTCACAGGACCAGCTTGCAGGCCTGGTGGGGGTTTCAAGACAGACCATCAGCGCCATAGAAAAGGGAGATTACAATCCTACCATCAACCTGTGCATTGCGATCTGCAAGGCTCTCGGAAAGACTCTGGACGAGCTTTTCTGGGAGGAGGGCGGTTAAAAATTTTTGTTAGTGAAAGTGGCACAGATCCCGGGATCCTTACCGGAAGATCGAGATGATCCTGTAAAGGAGTGAGTCCTCAAAATGGGTCCGCACAACGGGAGAACCGTTTATGTGGCGCAGGATGAAGCAGATGACAAGAAGTGCTGCAAGGACAAAGCAGTAAATATCAAAGACGCGCTTTGACGGTCTTATTATCCTGAAGGAATACAGGAGATAGAGCAGAAAGGACAGGCCGATCAAAGGCCACAGAGGATGATAATAAAAGGCGGTTCTGATATCGCCCCGTGCAACAGACTTTACGGCGCGTGAGATACCGCACAAAGGACAGGGAATCCCGAGGATGGATTCCGACGGGCATCTGTAGATGCGAAAGTACCATGCAAAAAACAGAATCAGAGCGATCAGCACAAAAAGAAACACAGCCTGCAAAGATGCAGGCTGTTTCTTTTCAGGCTCGTTTTTATTACTTTGCATACTTTCCGTCGATGAAGACGATCTCTTCCTCAGCGCCGAATGCTTCGCTTCCGTATGCCTTCATCATGGCGATGATCCAGTCAACGATCTCCCAGATTCCGCAGCCGCCGACGGTTATGAGCTTCAGGATACCAAGTCCGATCTGTCCTCTGACAAATCTGTCTACTCCGAGGCATCCGAGAAACCACGCAAAAAGCCAAACGTACAAGTGTTTGTTAAACCTTTTTTCCATACTCACCCTCCTGTT
>JAFSWJ010000167.1 GCA_017444545.1 Lachnospiraceae bacterium | reverse complement strand
CACAGATCCTGACCGAGGGTGCCATAAACTGTGTGAAGCAGGTATATGCTGCCAACAAGCAGATATATGATGACATGCTTGCTTATTACAATGAAGTGGTACTGGACAATGCAAAGCTTCGTGAGTATTGTGATGCAGCTGCAGAGGTTTATATGGCTGACGGCTACATAGACACTCTTGAGGAACCTGCGCCCCCGGATCTTCACAACTGGGAGGCGGAGTTTTTTTCAAAGATCACAAAGGAACTTTTTGCTCCCGGTCCGCCTTTCTGTGCGGGTATCATCCTCTACGCCGGAAGGTATATCAGTTATCTTGTGGACAAGGCAGAGGAGATTTCGGAAAGACGCATCAGGCTGAATCAGGATACAGCAGCCTTCAAGATGAGGGTAAATGATCTGAAGCGCAAGGCATCTGCCATAGAAAAGGATGAGGAGGATGCCGCGGCAAAATATGATCTTGCCTCCGACGGGGAGACCAATATAGAGATAAAGGATGCCTTTAATGTTATCACTGCCTATTCCGGGGTGGATCCGGATTTTGCAACGGCCTTCAAAAAAAGACTGGATGATTTTGCAAAACTTTCGGACAAAACCGATCAGGGCGATGATGTCAGGAGACTCCGCAGACAGCTTGCGGAGGATTTCTACAGAGTGTATGAGGGAGCTTTTCTGAAGAGCATGGACTCGCCGGAGCCTCCGCTTGAAGTGAAGATGTTTTTCATGTTCGGATTTATCGATGAAAAACTCGCGGGAGAAAAGTTTACCGGACAGCTTGCAGTGCTTGCCGATACCTACAGGAGCGATCCCCAGGGAAGGATAGTCACGATATATGAATGGCTGACCCTGGTATTCAGAAAAGAAGTTGAACCTTCAAAAAATGAATTTGACATGGAATATCCTGCTTATCTCAAAAGTCTTTATGACAGTGGGGAGATCAAGCAGAAGGACATACCAGTCATGCTTGCAAGCAACGAGGAGAGGGCAAAATTTGAGATCCACAATTTCTTCTCTCTGACTGACAGGATAACCTACGGCCGTATCTCATCCTTTGTTCCCTTCTTTTATGAAGAAGACCATGTCAAGGATCCAAAGGAATCGGTTCTTCGTTTCCAGGATGTGAGAGGGTTCATAGATGAGATCAGATCAGTCGATCATTCATGTTTTTGCAGGGATATACTGTTTTCCGATCCAAAGATCGGAGTCAACAGAGAGTTCATCAGTACGGAGATCCTGCCCTATATCATACTGATGCCGAATTCCGGAAACAGGGGAGCACTGTGGCAGGAGATATCGGGACCGAAAAGAGATACACCTGCCAGGATGGCCGTTCCGATGTTCTCGTCCGCAAACAACAAACTGATGTTTACAAAGCTTGCGGGTGAGTTCCGATGGGAGATGTGCAGGAGAGAGCAGGGTGTACACTGGAATGATGTCACGGTTCCTTCCCTGACTGCTGAGTTTTCCGATTATATACAGTTCTACCGCAAGAACAGGGACATCTCACCGGAGATGAGAGAAAAGATCAAGGCCCAGCTGCAGTCTGCCAGAAATTCCGCCAAGGGTGTATTTGTCAGTGATTACATTCTCTATGTGGAATACGAGAGCAAGGGTTCTCTGCGCTTAAACAGGGTGTCGAGAGGCATCATCTTCCGATACTGTCCGTTCCCGAAAGAGAAGAGAGAAGCACTTGCCAATTCAACTCCGGCCTTCAAGGAACTGGTGGACAAATACAATATCAAGATCGCCCAGAAGCATCATCTGATGGATATAGTCATCCAAAAGATAGAAAAGGGCGGCTTCCCCGTACCAAAGGAGATCGAATACCAGAACGCATTCATCAGGAGATGAAAATTATTTGTATAATAAAAGAGGGAGCAGAATGGTCAGAAGAGTATTCGTAGAAAAAAAAGAGGAATTTGCCGTAAAGGCAGGAGAACTGAAAGAGGAGATCGTAAGTTACCTTGGTATAAAGGGTATCAGAAATCTCCGTTATCTCATCAGATATGACATCGAAAATGTCAGCGATGAGGTGTACAAAAAAGCCTGTACCTGCGTTTTTTCGGAGCCGCCTGTTGACAGGCTTTATGAAGAAAACTTTGCTTCAGACAAGGATGCTGTGATATTCAGTGTGGAATATCTGCCGGGACAGTTTGACCAGAGAGCTGATTCTGCGCGCCAGTGCATCAGATTTTTGGATGAGGATGCGGATCCCGAGATCAAAACGGCAGTTGTCTACTGTATAGAAGGAAAGATAAGTCCTGCCGAAAGGAAAAAGATCGAGGAATACGTGATCAATCCCGTGGATTCCAGACTTGCCGCCCCGGAGAAGCCAAAGACCCTTATCACCAAATATGATGAACCGGCCGATATAGCTTTTTTTGAAGGCTTCACAAAGATGACCGAAAAAGAGCTGAAGGAGCTCTACGGTTCATTATCCCTTGCAATGACCTACAGGGATTTCATCCATATCAGAGATTATTTCAAAAAGGAAGAAAAAAGAGACCCTTCCGTTACCGAGATAAGGGTTCTTGATACATACTGGTCAGACCACTGCCGCCACACCACCTTCTCAACCGAACTCAAAAATATCGCTTTTGAGGACGGACACTACTCCGCTCCCATCAAAAAAGCCTATGACAGATATATGAAGACCAGAAAGGAAGTGTACAAAGACCGTATTTCCGAAAAGGGCGGAGACAAGTTTGTCTGTCTGATGGATATAGCCACCATGGCCATGAGACAGTTAAAAAAGAGCGGAAAGCTGAGTGACCTGGAGGACAGCCATGAGATCAATGCCTGCTCCATAGTGGTCCCCGTTGAAGTAAAAGGTGACGACGGCAAAAAGAAAAAAGAGGACTGGCTTGTGATGTTCAAAAATGAGACCCACAACCATCCTACAGAGATAGAGCCCTTTGGAGGGGCCGCAACGTGTCTTGGAGGAGCCATCAGGGATCCCCTTTCCGGAAGATCCTATGTATATCAGGCCATGAGGATAACGGGTGCGGCAGATCCCACCGTGCCGGTGAAGGATACCATGAAGGGAAAGCTTCCGCAAAAGAGGTTGGTAAAGGGTGCGGCAGCAGGCTATTCCTCATACGGAAACCAGATTGGTCTGGCCACCGGTTTTGTTCATGAGATATACCATCCCGGATATGTGGCAAAGAGGATGGAGATAGGTGCAGTCATAGCGGCTTCCAGAAAAGACAATGTGATCAGAAAAGACGCTGCTCCCGGCGATATAGTGATCCTCCTTGGAGGCAGAACCGGAAGGGACGGCATCGGCGGTGCTACCGGCTCATCAAAGGTACACACAACCTCATCCATTGATACCTGCTCTGCCGAGGTTCAAAAAGGAAATGCTCCCACCGAAAGAAAGCTCCAAAGGCTTTTCCGGAGACGTGAGGTCAGTCTTCTCATAAAGGTCTGCAATGATTTTGGAGCAGGCGGAGTATCCGTGGCCATAGGCGAGCTTGCCCGCGGCCTTTGTGTGGAACTTGACAAAGTCCCCAAAAAATATGCCGGACTTGACGGTACGGAGCTTGCTATTTCCGAATCCCAGGAAAGGATGGCTGTGGTCGTTGACGCAAAGGATGAAAAGGAGTTTATGAAATATGCTGCCGAGGAGAACCTTGAAGCGACCGTTGTTGCAAAGGTCACAAAAGAACCCCGGCTGGTGCTCAACTGGAGAGGAAAAAAGATAGTTGATATATCAAGGGATTTTCTTGATACAAACGGAGCCCACCAGGAAGCAGACATAGAGGTGGAGGCACCGTCAGAAAAGGACGCTTATTTCAGGGAAGAAATGAGAGTGAAGGATCTGGGAAAGAGATGGATCGAAAGTGTCTCTGACCTGAACGAATGCTCCCAGAAGGGACTGGTGGAGATGTTCGACTCATCCATAGGAGCAGGATCAGTACTCATGCCCTATGGCGGCATATACCAGAGCATGCCCACCCAGATCATGGCAGCCAAGCTTCCCATGGATGAAGGAAGCACCGATACGGTTACACTCATGAGCTACGGCTTTGATCCCTTCATTTCAAGCTGGAGCCCTTATCACGGAGCTGTGTATGCCGTGACCGATTCCATGGCAAAGATCGTGGCAGCGGGAGGTGATTCATCAAAGCTGCATCTGACCTTCCAGGAATACTTCAAGAGGATGACAGAGGACAAAAAGAGATGGAGCGCACCGTTTTCGGCTTTGCTCGGTGCCTTTGATGCACAGATGGAATACGGCATAGCATCAATCGGCGGCAAGGATTCCATGTCAGGAACCTTTGAGGACATAGATGTACCGCCCACTCTGGTAAGCTTTGCCGTGGGTGTTGAAAAGGGAAGGAACATCATCACACCCGAATTGAAGGAGCCGAAAAATGTGATCATCAAGTTCACCATACCCGTGGATGAATACGATCTTCCGGTGTACAAAGAGGTGAAAAAGCTCTATGCGGGGATAACAAAAGCCATCAGAAAGGGCGGCATAGTATCGGCATATGCCCTGGATGAATACGGCATAGCTCCGGCGGTCTCGAAGATGGCATTCGGAAACCGCCTGGGAGTGGCACTTTCCAAGGATCTGAGGCCGGAGGAGTTTTTCCTTTCAGAGACAGGAAACATCCTGGCCGAGATCACGCCAAGGGCTTTGAAGGAACTTTCAATACCTCATACCGTCATAGGAAAAGTGACAAAGACGGCAGCGATAACATACGGTGATACGAAACTGTCATTGTCATCCGTGAAGGATGCCTATGACGCAACACTTGAGGGGGTATTTCCCACAAAAGCATACAAGGGGAAAGAGACAATCCCGGAGATACTCTGTGATGCACCTTCCGTACATATATGCAGGAACAAGGTCGCAAAGCCAAAGGTATTCATACCGGTATTTCCGGGAACCAACTGCGAGTATGACTCGGCAAAGGCCTTTGAAAGAGCAGGGGCACAGGTGGATGTAAAAGTGTTCAAAAATCTCTCATCCTCCGACATCAGGGACTCCGTTGACG
Organism: Lachnospiraceae bacterium; assembly: GCA_017444545.1. Classification (GTDB taxonomy): domain Bacteria; phylum Bacillota; class Clostridia; order Lachnospirales; family Lachnospiraceae; genus NK4A144. The sequence continues at coordinate 8,031 of JAFSWJ010000167.1, read as the reverse complement.
AATATGCAAGGAGCATCAGGGATGCCCAGATCATCATGTTCCCGGGCGGATTCAGCGCAGGCGACGAGCCTGACGGATCAGCAAAGTTTTTTGCCACCGCCTTCAGAAATGAAAAGATCAGCGAAGCAGTGATGGAGCTGCTCGAAAAAAGGGACGGCCTGATCCTCGGTATCTGCAACGGTTTCCAGGCGCTCATCAAGCTGGGTCTGGTACCTTACGGCAGGATAATAAAGGCGCAGGAGGATGATTCACCGACCCTGACCTTCAATACCATAAACCGCCACGTTTCAAAGATGGTATATACCAAGGTGGTATCGGATAAGTCGCCCTGGCTTTTGCAGGCCGGGCTCGGAAATGTATATGTAGATCCCGCATCCCATGGGGAAGGAAGGTTTGTGGCACCGAAGGAGTGGCTTGACAGACTTCTGACCGGTGGTCAGATAGCAACCCAGTACTGCGATGCCGACGGTAACATATCCATGGATGAATACTGGAATGTGAACGGTTCCTACAATGCGATCGAAGGGATCCTGTCATCTGACGGAAGAGTATTTGGAAAGATGGCCCACGTCGAAAGACGGGGAGACGGCGTAGCCATAAATATTTACGGTGAGCAGGACATGAAGATATTTGAGTCGGGGACAGAATACTTTAAGTGATATGGAATGCTATCTTGATAATTCGGCACCTACTGCGGTAGACGAAGAAGTTGCTTCCCTACTGGGGAAGCTGATGACAAAGGGGTTTGGAAATCCTTCAAGCCTCCACAATATAGGTTTTGAAGCGGAAAAGGTACTTGACGCTGCAAAACGGGATCTGGCAAAGATACTCAGATGTCAGGAAAGCGAGCTGATCTTTACCTCCGGCGGATCAGAGAGCAACAATCAGGCCCTCACCGGGAGCTTCCTTGCAAATACAAGGAGGGCAAAGCATATCATAACAACGGCCATTGAGCATCCTTCCGTATCGGAGACTCTGGAGTTTTTGAAGGCATACGGCTGCAGGGTCGATATACTCGGAGTGGACGGAGACGGACACATAGATCTTTCTGAGCTTGAAAGTCTTTTGCAGCCCGATACGCTCCTGGTATCCATCATGCATGTGAATAATGAGACAGGCGCGGTTGAACCCATAGCCGAAGCCGGAAAGCTCATAAAGGAGAAATCCCCGGGGTGTATCTTTCATGTGGATGATGTCCAGGGCTTTGGAAAGCTGAAGCTTGTTCCGAAGGAGGCGGGAATAGATCTTTTGTCGGTGAGCGCACACAAACTGCACGGACCGAAGGGAGCGGGTCTTTTGTACGCAAAGACGGGAGTTAAGCTTTCGCCTCTCATTTTTGGAGGAGGGCAGCAGGCGGGACGCAGATCCGGAACCGAAAATGTTCCCGGAGCGGCAGGCCTGGCATTCAGCGCAAAAAAACTGTACGACAACCTGGATGAAAATTTCAAAAAACTGCAGGAACTCAGGGCGGTCTTATTAGACAACCTTGATGAACTGGAGGGGATCTCGGTAAACGGTGGAGATGCTCCGCATATAGTGTCCCTGACAGTTCAGGATGTACGCTCGGAGGTTCTGCTCCATGCTCTTGAGCAGAACGGGATATATGTATCGGCCGGGAGCGCCTGTTCATCTCATAAAAAGAACAGTGTTTCAAAAACCCTCACAGCCATGGGACTTTCCGAAAAAGAGGCTTCATCCACGATCAGGATATCCACAAGCTCAAAAAACACTGTTGAGGAAATGCTGTATACGGCAGAGACGATAAAAAAAGAAGTAAAAAACCTGAGGAGATTTGTTCGCAGATAGATATGTTTCACTCATTTTTGATCAAATACGCCGAGATAGGCGTGAAGGGAAAAAACAGGTATCTGTTTGAAGATGCCCTGATACAGCAGATTAAATACGGACTCCGCGCAGTGCCCGGTCATTTTTCACTTTCAAAGGTCAGTGGCAGGATATATGTTGAATGCCCGGAGGATTATGATTATGACGAGACTGTAAAGATCCTTTCAAGGGTTTTCGGAATCAGCTCTTTTTGTCCCATGGTCTATGCGGAGGACAAGTCTATAGACGGGATCAAAAAAAAGGTCCTTCAGTATATTCATGACAATTATGAGGATCCTCATTTTTCCTTCAAGGTGGATACAAGGCGTGCCAACAAGGCATACCCTTTGATCTCCATGGAGGTGGATGCCATGGTGGGAGAGGCTGTTCTTGCGGAATTCCCCGGAACAAGGGTTGATGTCCACGAGCCGGAGGAAGTTATCCATATAGAGATCCGGGAGACCATCAATATCTATTCAAAGGTGATCAAAGGTGCGGGAGGTATGCCTATCGGTACCAACGGCAAGACAATGCTCCTGCTTTCCGGCGGCATAGACTCACCTGTTGCAGGATATATGACGGCAAAAAGAGGTGTTGTGATAGATGCCGTATACTTTCATGCACCGCCTTACACGTCGGAAAGGGCAAAGCAAAAGGTGGTGGATCTGGCACGTATAGTTTCTGATTATGCGGGACCTGTGTATCTGCATATCATCAATTTCACCGATATCCAGATGTATATATATGAAAAGTGTCCTCATGATGAGCTCACCATCATCATGCGCAGATATATGATGAGGATAGCGGAAGAGCTGGCTGTGAGAAACGAATGCCTGGGACTTGTTACCGGAGAATCCATCGGACAGGTTGCAAGCCAGACCTTAAAGAGCCTTTATGTCACGGATGAGGCGGTGAAGACCATGCCTGTTTTCAGGCCTCTCATAGGTTTTGACAAGCAAGAGATAGTGGATATCTCCGAGAGGATAGGCACCTATGAGACTTCGATCCTGCCATACGAAGACTGCTGCACCATCTTTGTGGCAAAGCATCCTGTGACAAAACCGAATCTCAATGTGATAAAAAAGTCCGAAGAAAATCTTTCCGAAAAGATAGATGAACTTGTAAAGACTGCCATTGACACTGACGAGCTGATCATAGTCGGAAAACACAAAAAGAATGAAGAGTAGGGATCTTTTAAAAGACAGGAATATGCTTTTCTTTTTCGGAGCCGCCATCGGTGTGCTCCTTTTTATCATTACCTACGGAACGGCGATCCTGGCTCCCTTCAATGATGCGTGGATCCTCAGATCTCCGGATATAGATATCAGGCAGCATTATGTGGGATTTTTGAATTTCTATAATGACTCCTGGACTTTTCCGATAGGAAATACGGATTCGCTGTCATATCCCTATCAGGTATCGATAGTCTGGACAGATTCCATCCCGGGAGTCTGTGTTTTGCTGAAGCTTTTCCGGTTCATGCTCCCAAAAACCTTTCAGTTTTTCGGGATCTTTGGTATGGTGACCTTTGCCTTAAACGGCGCATTTGCAGCCCTGCTTGTATATGAGGTGACAAAAAACAGAGCTGCAGCCATCTTTTCCTGCCCGTTCTTTATCATGTGCTTCACCGTTATACACAGGCTGTATTATCATACAGCGCTGGCAAGCCACTGGATCATCCTGGCGGCCCTTCTCCTTTTTTTTGGAAGCAGGAGGTACAACATAAAAAGAGATGCGATGATCTACGCTCTCTTTTCCTTTCTCTGTGTATCGATCCATTCGTATTTTCTGCCCATGGCAGGCGGGATCCTCCTGATCGATACGATATACGTAAACCGCGGAAAAAAGAGGAGTCTGTCCATGCTCATCCCGCTTATGTCTTTTTGTGCAAGCGGCCTTTTGTCCCTCTTTATCTACGGGGCCTTTTCTTCAGGCATGGAGCACGGCGGCTTTGCCATAGGAGAATTCAATTCAAATCTCAACACTCTGTTTAATTCTCTGGGATACGGCATCCTGCCCGAACTTCCCCTGGTGAGGGATACCCAGTATGAAGGCTTTGGATATCTGGGACTCGGAGTTCTCATACTTCTTTGCATCTGTCTCGTGTTTTTGGCATACAAAGCGGTGCGGAAAGGCTTTGAAGGAACGAGACAGTATTTCAGGGACCATATGCGCACGGGACGTACGATATTGATGGGACTCTGCTTTGCGGTAGCAGCGGTATTTCCGGAGGCTGGCATAAACAGCATCGTCATCATACCCGACATTGTACCGGGAATCATCAAGAGGATGATGGGTATTTTCAGATCAAACGGAAGGTTTATCTGGCCGTTGATGTATCTCATCATGCTTTCCTGTATACACGTGATCTTCAGGATGACAAGAAAGACGGCTGCTGCATATGTCCTGATCTGTGTATGCCTGCTTTTGCAGTCAGCCGATCTGAAATCCTGGGTAATGGAAAAAAGGGATTTTTATACCGCAGAGTACGAATACGGGTGCTATCTTGACAGCCACGGTCCGGACAAAGAAACCTACGATCACATCATCATGACCTTTGACAACGGTGATCTCAAAATGGATACGGGTTATTATGCCTCAAAAAACGGGAAGACCATAAACCGGTTTTATTTTGCCAGGGTGATAGATAATAAGATTGAAGAGCAGCTTGGAAAATACAGGGAAGCACTTGCTGCGGGAAATCCCGAGCCGGGATGCATCTACTTCTTTGACAATGAGAGTATCGATGAGTGGGACACAGGGTACCTCACCATCGAAAAACTGGGGGACAACCTCTACCTCGGATATTAAAGTGGGACAGGGGACGTATCTGTGTCCCACTTTTTTTGTTTCTGCAAAGGGCGGCAGGCACCTGTTTTTCTTGCCTGTTTTTTCTCACCTATGATACTAAGAAAACGCCTGAAGTCTATGGAAGGGTACGGGACCGGCCTCCATTCACATCCTTGTTCATCTCGGCCTTGCCGGTACATCCGTGTACCGGCATCCCTGTTATTTGGGCGTTTTCCAAGTATCATTACGGCTCGAAAAAGGGCATCGAAAAACAGATACCTGCCTCCCCTGCGAAAACTTTGGCCGTGTGGGACAGGGGACGTATCTGTGTCCCACTTTTCGCTCAAACATGAGTTTCTTCGGGGACGCTTCCGCTCTTGCTATGCCAGATGCGCCAAGCGCATCTAAACGGCATTCAAAATATGCCAAAGGGCATATTTTGCTTCACGCAACGGTACTAACTTCGCAAAAAACGCTCGGAAGTACCGGCGCTCTTCGAACGCCCCGCAGAAATCTCATGTTTCGCTCCGGTGGGACACAGATACGTCCCCTGTCCCACTATTTCAGACATGAAAAAAGGCGGCCTCAGCCGCCTTTTGGAATGGATCGGTATTATACCTGATACTGCTTCAGTACTGCAAGCACGTCATCGATGTTGTCCTCTGCATGGATGTTCAGATCGATGGGCTTTGAAAGGTCCAGACTGAAGATACCCATGATGGATTTTGCATCTATCACATATCTGCCCGAAACAAGATCGAAATCATAATCAAATTTCGTGATATCATTTACGAAGGACTTTACCTTGTCGATAGAATTCAGAGAGATCTGTACTGTCTTCATTTGCAATTACCTCCTGATAATAATACTATATTGTTGTATGCACCTATCATCATAAGGTTCACAAAAATAAAAGTCAATAAAAAAACTGTACAAAAAATATGAAAAAAGTTGCCATACACAGTCTCGGATGCAAGGTAAATTCATACGAGGCGGATATGATGCGAAAAAAACTGACGGAAAACGGTTATATCATTGTACCATTTGACCAAAAAGCCGACGTTTATATCATAAATACCTGCTCGGTCACAAATATTGCCGACAGAAAGACCAGACAGTTTCTGGGCAGGGCCAGGAATCTCAATCCCGATGCGGTCGTTGTGGCAGCGGGCTGCTATGTTGACACAAGGGGAACAGAGGAAGATCTGGGAAAGATCGCAGATATAACCGTTGTAAACAGGGAAAAGGAGAACATTGCCGGGATCCTGAACGCATATTTCAATGAGAGCAGTCTTCCGTGCAATGCAAAGGATGAAGCCCCCACGCACACCAGAAAGATCATCAAGGTGCAGGACGGATGCAATATGTTTTGCACCTATTGCATCATACCCTATGCCAGAGGACGGATACAAAGCCGAAAGACAGAGGATGTATGTGAGGAGATCAAGGCCGCCTGCGATGAAGGCTTTGCGGAATTTGTCCTCACGGGTATCCATATCTGCTCCTACGGACTTGACAGACCGGAGGATGGAGAGGACCTGTCCACTCTCATAAAAGAAGTATCAAAGATAGACAAAGTCAAAAGGATCAGGCTTGGCTCCCTGGAACCAAAGGTGGTCACAGAGGAGTTTGTCAAAGCACTTTCCGGCATCAAAAAGCTCTGCCCGCATTTCCATCTGTCACTTCAGAGCGGATCCGACAGCGTGCTGAAAAGGATGAACCGTCACTACGATACAGAGGAATACCTGCGTGGAGTGGAGCTCTTGAGGAATACCTTTGGAAAATGTGCCATCACCACCGATATCATCGCAGGCTTCCCGGGGGAAACCGGGGAGGAATTTGCCGAAACCCTTGAGTTTGTAAAAAAGGTAAGATTTTATGAGACTCATATATTCAAATATTCAAGGAGACGGGGTACTGTCGCGGACAGGATGGAGGGGCAGCTGACCGAAAAGGTCAAGGCGGAAAGATCCTCTCTTTTGCAAAAGATGAACATAGAAAACAAAAAAAGATATATAGATGACTTTCGGGATGGAACCGTCTGTGAGATGTTGACGGAGGAGGAGATAACCCTGAATGGAAAGATCTATATGACAGGCTTTACGAGAGAGTATATCAGATGTGCCGTTCCAAAAAGAGAGGGTTTGCACTCAAACGACACGGTGTACGGCACCATAGGAGAGGACCTGGGAGAAGATCTGGTTTTATTGAAAGAGATTAATGTGATAGAATAATCCGGAAATGAACAAAAAAGAAACCATCACGGTGGCGTGTCTGGTATTGTTTGCGGCATGTCTTCCGTTATTTACAGTAAACTGCATAACCGGGCATGATACCATCTACCATCTGCTTCGTATAGAGAGTCTGAAGACGGGCATCGAAAACGGACTGCCCTTTCTGCGTATAAATATGCTCTTTTTTAACGGCCAGGGCTATGCGAGCTCGCTTTTTTATCCGGACATCTTTTTGCTGTTTCCGGCGTTGCTGCGTGTTTTCGGCGTAGGGATCAACGCATCCTTTAATATGTTCACAGCCCTTTGCATTGCAGCAGGCTTTGCCTCGGCCTTTTACTGCATGTATACGGTCAGCAGTGACAGGACGTCTGCCCTCGTTTTTGCCATGATCTTTACGTTGTTCAGGTATCATATCTTTGATGTTTATGTCAGGGGCGCAGCCGGCGAATTTACTGCGATGATCTTTGTCCCTTTTGTCATAGCGGGTCTCTATGATCTCGTTTTTTCTGACTTCAAAAAGCCATGGCTGCTGGTCATCGGAATGTCCGGGGTGATACTCACCCATACGATCACTACGGTTCTCTGCACCGTGCTTTGCGTCGTGGTTTTTGCAGCCGGTATCAGACATGTCATAAAAGACGCAAAAAAGATGAAAAATCTGCTTCTTTGTGTCCTGGCGGTGGTCATCCTCACTGCTTTCTACGTATTTCCCATGATCGAGATGATCCTTTCCACGGACTTTTCCCTTTCCGAGGCAGTCTTTGACCTGAACAACGAAAAGCTTTTGATAAAGGACATCTTTTCCCTTTCCGGACCCTCCATGGGAGTGGCGGTCTTCATACCACTGTTCCTCAGGATCTATATCAAAAAAGAAAAAGATGACAGACTCATAAGTTTTGCTGATATATGCATGATATCCGGACTTGCCGCATGTCTTTTCACTACAGGTTTTTTCCCATGGAAAAGGCTTGAAAACTACCTTTATCAGATCCAGTTTCCCTGGCGGCTTTTTGTCATAGCCGGACCTCTCCTTGCCTTTTCCGGAGCGGTATATCTGAAGCACATTACTGACAGCAGCATAATAAAGGAGAAGACAGCGGTCCTTGCTGCCTTTTCACTCATGTTCATTTCTGTCGTATGGAGCTTTGAAAAACCCGGAATGGAATACTATTCCTACTCGGAT
>JAFSWJ010000166.1 GCA_017444545.1 Lachnospiraceae bacterium | reverse complement strand
TTCATCATAGAAATAAAAACGGTCCCTCGTTGAGGTAAAGTATCTGAAGTTTTTCTCCGTTTCCGCATCCTTGTCAGTCTCAATGTATCCGAGGTCGGCAAAATCCGCATGACTCTCCTTTGCGCCGGTGATGACAGTATCATCATCAAAACCGGTTCTGTTCATGTCCACGGCTCTCCAGCTGATATCTCCGCGGGTCTTGCTTTCCTTTTCATCATCAAACCACAGATAATAAGCCCGGCTGCCCTTCACGTTAAACCCCCAGGGAGCTGCAGCACCCCCGGGTAACGAAGGATCAATGACACCGCTTAAAACCGGGATCTCCAGAACAGGCTGTCCGTTCAGGTCCTTATTATCAAGCTCCTCCTTTTTCTCCCTGAAAAACTTTTTCGTCTTCGGGCTCCCGTCAGGATACTTTTCTTCTATACAGTAATAGAAATATCCGTCCTTTATGAAAAGCGGCTCAAATCTTTCACCGACACTTGTTCCTTCCCATAACGGATGAGATATCCCCGTCTTTACGTTAAACACGGTACTCAAAAGACTGCTCACCCTGTTGCTGGTGCCGTATTCCTCCCTGCTTTGGAGCAGATAGGTGTCATCCGCTATGAACCACTCGCCTCCCTCGGCGGCATCTGAGACAGAGCAGATCTCCTCTCCCCTGTTGTCAAAAACAGATACCGTATTGTCATCCGTATTTTTTCTGTACATCTGCCCCGACTTTGCCAGATCTCCCGGAATAAAGGACATATAGTCAATAGCTGCCATATTCTTTCCCTTATAGGAGTCCAGGAATTTTTTCATCCTCTCCATCTCCTCATCCCTGACAGTCTCCTTTTTTTCAGGATCAAAGTACCAGACGGGATATTCATCGTTTGTTCCGTCATAGTAGTCATAATAAAACCGGTCATTGTATACCGCCATGTGATAGGTGCCGGTATCCTCCGGAAGTGAAAGTTCAAAGCTTCCCTCTTCATCCTTTGAATTCCAGTAATAAAGCGTATATTTCATATGTCCGTCATTTACAACGGCATAGAAATGATCCCCGTCACCTCCCGCAAACTCAACGAGTTCATCCTCCTCCGTGCAGCGCAGGATCTGATCCGTTTTATCATCATCATTAATGAAGAACACATTCTTTTTTCCGGCCAGGAAACGGTCTTTGAATTCCAGTTTCTTCGGATCAAAGGCTTCAGACTCTTTTGCCTGCTCTTCCCTTGGCTCATTTGCACTTTCAGAAACTGACGCCGCTGTTTCACCTGTGTTTTCCTCAGCCTGCGCCGTTTCGTTTTTCACGGGTTCCTCAACTGTCTTCCCTTTTTTTCCGCACCCGGAAAGCACCGGCAAAACAAGTGCTGCCGTAAGCAGTGCTCCCAGGATCTTTTTTGCAGCCGATCTGTTTTTCATACCTTCAATCTCCCTCTATCCTGATATCCGTCAGTGCGACCTGGTCGCCCGAAAGCGCCACGTATACATCCTTTGCTCCATCCTTTATCGTGACGGTCTCCTGTATCGATATTCCCAGGTTCTCCGTTGTCAGTATCACTCGGTTTCCTCTTTTGATGATGTCTATCTCACATTCCATTCCGGCTTTGTTTTTTGTCTTCCATGACTCCCAATCCTCAAAATCATCCTTTTTCAGAACGAAATGGCTTTCGGCATATTCGTTCGATCCGTTGTTCTCTCCGTTGAGCTTGACCATCTCATACTCGTGATAGCCCTGTCCTCCTACCTTCATATCATCGGAGGAAAAGATCAGCACATAGGGACAATGCCATACCAGATGGGCTGTGGGAAGGCTCATGGTATGAAACTTCAGGATCAGCCTGTTCTTTACCGGTATGCCGGGAGTGGATGCCGATCTGGATCTGTCGATCTGGATATTGGGAAGATCGCTTTCCATCCTGTCAATATAGCTTATGATACCCGCTATCCTTCTGATATCCCCGTCCTTTGTTACCTGTCCCGTCTTTTCAACATGTATGTCGTTCAGGCTGCACCACTGCCCGGTGAGCGCCACATAGGAGGATCTGGTAGAATCCTGGAGGGCAACCGTTACAACGGATTCTTTTTTTGGTCCGGCAAGCCTCAGCAGCACATGATCCTCATACCTTCCTGCGATGATCTCGTATTTTGCGTCCTTGGCAGATGAGACCTCCCCATCCCTGTCATTTGTTTCAACCTCCATGTTTCTGGCACCCGTCGATATGATATGCCCGTCAAACCAGACTTCTCCGTATTCCAGATAATTTGTGGCCCTGATCAGATGCACGCTGTCATGCACCCTCGAATCAAAGGAATCATAGAGCACAAGAGACGGTCCGCCTCTTTTATCACTGTCCTCATCACAGGTACAGCTGAAGGTGATCCTGACGATCTCCTGCGTGATGTCCACACCCTTTGATATGCTCTTTCTGTATTCTCCGCATTCAAGCACAGGATCGGGAAAATTGTCATCCTCTTTTTCGATGGCAG
>JAFSWJ010000165.1 GCA_017444545.1 Lachnospiraceae bacterium | reverse complement strand
GCCGGTAGGGATAGTGACGACTATCCTTATTTTCTATTTTTTCCACCTGTATACCAGCCTTTGGAGCTACGCGGGGATACCGGAGATGTCATCTCTGGTGCTGGCCTGTATCATAAGCTCCCTTGTTCAGGCTGTCGGAATGCTTCTTTTGGGCTACAGCGTGCCGAGAAGTTATTATTTCATGTATGCAATGTGGCTCATCATTCTGGTGGGTCTGTCCCGCTTTGCCTACAGGCTTTTCAGGACCTTTGTCCAAAAACGGACGGAAAAGGCAAAGAGTGTAAACGTGATGGTGATCGGAGCGGGCGAAGCCGGCAATTCCATAATAAGAGAGATGAACACCTCGCGTTATATCCAAAAAAGTGTCATGTGCGTTATAGATGACGACAATTCAAAGGTCGGAAACTATATCCACGGTGTAAAGGTAGTAGGCGGAAGGGACAGCATCATAGAATCAGCTGCCGAGTACGACATAGATGAGATAATAATAGCGATGCCTTCGGCTCCAAGGAAGCAGTTAAAGGAGATCCTCGACATATGCAAAAAGACCACCTGTGACCTGAAGACCCTGCCCGGCATGTACCAGCTGGTAAACGGCGAGGTGAACATATCGCAGCTTCGAAAGGTGGATGTGACCGACCTTTTGGGAAGGGAACCCATACAGGTCGATCTGGAGTCCATCATGGGATACGTAAAAAACAAGGTCATCCTGGTCACCGGAGGAGGAGGGTCCATCGGATCGGAGCTTTGCAGACAGCTTGCCGGCCATATGCCGAAGCTTCTCATCATTGTTGATATTTATGAAAACAGCGCCTATGACATCCAGCAGGAGCTGTCGAGGAACTATCCGGAACTTGATCTGAAGGTGCTCATAGCTTCGGTCAGAAATACGGCAAGGATGAATGATATCTTCAGCACATACAAGCCGGACATAGTATATCATGCAGCGGCACACAAGCATGTGCCGCTTATGGAGGATTCACCCAACGAGGCAATAAAAAATAATGTCATGGGGACATGGAAGGTCTGTGAGGCAGCTCTTCGGAATCATGCTGAGAAATTTGTCCTCATATCCACGGACAAGGCCGTCAATCCAACCAATATCATGGGAGCAACAAAGAGGATATGCGAGATGATAGTTCAGTCCTACGACAAAAAGGGGGATACGGACTTTGTAGCCGTTCGTTTCGGAAATGTCCTGGGTTCCAACGGATCGGTCATACCTCTTTTCAAAAAACAGATCGAAGCCGGCGGCCCCGTAACCGTGACCCATCCCCGTATAATAAGATATTTCATGACGATTCCCGAGGCTGTGTCTCTGGTTCTGCAGGCGGGGGCCTACGCAAAGGGATGAGAGATATTTGTCCTTGACATGGGAGAACCGGTGAGGATCCTGGATCTGGCAGAAAACCTCATACGGCTTTCAGGCTATGTGCCCGGTGAGGATATCAATATAGAGTTTACAGGGCTCCGCCCGGGAGAGAAGCTGTATGAAGAAATGCTCATGAAGGAAGAGGGCATGCAGGAGACAGCAAACAGGCTTATCCATATAGGGCAGCCCATAGAATTTGACGAAAAGAAATTCTACGAAAAACTTGAGGAACTCAAGGCTGAATCAAAAGAGGAAAAGGCCGATGTGAGGGAATGGGTAAAGGAACTTGTGCCCACATATAACTATAAACCAAACGCCGACAATGACAGGTCTGACGGTGATGACAGGGAATATGTCATCCCGGGAAAGCATGAACAAAGAGGTTGATCAGGATGAAAGAGAGAATATTTCTGTCATGTCCCACGATGCATGACAGTGAGATGAAATACATACAGGAGGCCTTTGATACCAACTGGGTCGCTCCGCTGGGAAAAAATGTAGACGGTTTTGAGGAGGATATGCAAAGATATCTGGGAGAGGGCATGTACGCTGCAGCTCTTTCTGCGGGGACTGCTGCCATCCACCTTGCTCTTATTATAGAGGGTGTGGGAAGGGACGATATTGTTTTCGGTTCCGACCTTACCTTTGCTGCGACAGTAAATCCCATCACCTACATCGGAGCAAAGCCTGTATTCATAGACAGTGAGCGGGATACCTGGAACATGGATCCTGATGCCCTTGAAAAGGCCTTTGAAAAATACCCGCAGGTAAAGGCGGTGATATCCGCAAATCTCTACGGGACACCGGCAAAGCTTGCTGATCTGAAGGAGATCTGTGACCGTCACGGCGTTCCCTTCATAGAGGATGCCGCTGAATCTCTGGGCTCCACCTACAGGGGAGAACAGACAGGCCGTTTCGGGGACATCGGTATACTGTCCTTTAACGGAAACAAGATAATAACAACCTCCGGCGGAGGTATGCTTGTTTCAAAGGATGAGGAAAAGGTGAAAAAAGCCCGTTTTCTTTCCACACAAGCCCGCGAAAAAGCCCGCCACTACGAGCATAAAGAAATAGGCTTCAATTACAGGATGTCAAATGTGGTAGCCGGTATCGGAAGAGGGCAGATGCAGTACCTTGATGAGCATGTCAGGCTTAAGGGCGAGATCAGAAAACGTTACGAGGAGGGCCTGCTGGATATCGATGAGATAAAGCTCAATCCATATCTTGAGGATTCAAAGCCCAACTTCTGGCTGACCTGTATGACTATAGACAGGTCTTCAAAGGTGAAGCCGCTTGATATCATGGAGGCTCTTGAAAAAGAAAACATCGAGACAAGGCCTATCTGGAAGCCCATGCATCTGCAGCCTGTATATAAAGATGCGGATTTTGTAAAGGTCTGTGACATTGAGTCCGTGAGCGGAGATATATTTGATACCGGACTCTGCCTGCCAAGTGACATCAAAAATACGCCGGAAGATATGGACAGGATCATAGGTCTCATCAGGAAAGAGTTTGGAAAATGATGTACCGGAAGGTGGTAAAAAGGTTATTTGATATAGTGCTTTCCGGAACTGCCATCGTCGTGGCATCTCCGGTGCTGGGGGTACTGTATGTTCTCGTGGCTTCAAAGCTGGGGACGCCGGTCCTATTCAAACAGGAAAGACCGGGATACAAAGGAAAGATATTCAAATTATACAAATTCAGGACAATGACAGATGAAAGGGATGAAAACGGAGAACTTTTGCCTGACGAAAAAAGGCTGACTGCCTTTGGGAAAAAGCTCCGTTCAACCTCACTTGACGAATTGCCGGAGTTTTTCAACATCCTCAAAGGAGATATGTCTTTTGTGGGACCCAGACCGCTTCTTGTGCAGTACCTGCCTTTGTACAATAAAGAACAGGCGCGTCGCCATGATGTGCTTCCGGGGCTGACCGGCTGGGCACAGGTGAACGGGAGAAATGCCATCAGCTGGGAGGAAAAATTCAAGTATGATGTTGAATATGTTGACAGGATATCCTTCCTGTTTGATCTGAAGATACTATTCATGACGGTGAGGAGCGTATTGAAGAGAGAAGGCATATCACAGCAGGGAGAAGCCACTATGGAGTTTTTCACCGGAACAAAGGAATAAAGAAAAGGGGGTCATGAATGAAAGAAAAGAGAGAGATCAACATCCTGATACTGTCTGCCGGAAGACGGGTTGAGCTGGTCAGATGCTTTGACGCTGCAAGAAACCGGCTTGAGGTAAACGGCGGGATATATGCAATGGATGCATCTGAACTTGCACCGGCTCTGTATTTTGCCGACGACAGGATCATAGCGCCTCTCATAAGCGACAATGACGGTTATATAAAGTGTATCATTGATACGTGCAACAAATATGACATCCACCTCATCGTGCCCACCATAGATACAGAACTGATCCTGCTTTCCGAAAGGAAAGATGAGATAGAAAACAGCACGAATGCAAAGGTTTTGATATCATCAAAAGAGGTGATAAGGATCTGCCGCGACAAAAAGAATACCCAGAAATTTCTGGAAGACAACGGTTTTGCGGTTCCCAGGATGATCACAGACAGGGATATAGAAAAAGGAGATATAGCCTGGCCTGTTTTCATCAAGCCACTGGACGGCAGCTCGTCGGTAAATGCTTTCAAGGCAGAGGACATAGAGGAGCTTGATACCTTCAAGAGGATAATAGGAGAGGGGAAGTACATCGTCCAGGATTTCATGGAGGGTACGGAGTATACGGTGGATGCCTTTGTGGACTTTGAAGGAAACCCCATTACCGTGGTGCCCAGGATCAGGATCGCCGTCAGGAGCGGAGAGATCCTCAAGGGAAGGATAGCTAAAAATGAGGCTATCGTGAAGGATGTCATCCGTCTGTTAAAAGTGTTGAAGCCCATAGGACACATCACACTGCAGTGCATGGAGACGGAAAACGGGATCAAATATATAGAGATCAATCCAAGGTTCGGAGGAGGAGCACCCATGTCGATCAAGGCAGGAGCCGATTCCTGCGAGAATCTTTACAGGCTGCTTTTGGGTGAGAAGCTTTCGTACAATGAGGATTACAGGAAGGATCTGACCTTCCTGAGATTTGATGCATGCATAATGCTGAATGAG
>JAFSWJ010000164.1 GCA_017444545.1 Lachnospiraceae bacterium | reverse complement strand
GGGAATCGGTAAAGCCTTGCGTCAACACCTGTTTCATTATAAATTAGGCTGTGTATTTTATCAAGGTCATCTTCAAAGCTTTTCGCCGATGCATAAAGGGTTCCGTATCTGTGGGAATAGGAGTGCATGGCTATGGTATGACCCTCGTCAACTATCTTTTTGTACAGCTTTCTCAGGTTTTCATTCCCGTCCACGGTGCCGCACACAAAAAAAGTCGCCCTGACATTGTGCTCCTTCAGGATATCAAGGATCTTTTCCGTGTTCACGGAGGGTCCGTCATCAAAGGTCAGATAGGCCTTTTTCTGGCTGTCGTCCGAGAACGAAACCGTGACCTGCCCCGGATCGTCTTCCCCCGCGACTATGTAATTGTTTGAGACCACCGTCTGTTCCACGTAGCTGTTAAAGGAGACCGATTTCAGCCTCTCCTCCAGATCGGCAAGCCTCACAGACAGGATGATGGCCAGGACCATCGAGATGAGCGACGTCAAAAGACTCACCGCCATGATGATCCGGCCCGGCCGTCCGTTTTTATTATCTTCCTTTTCCATGATGTTTCCGCTGCGGATCCTGTCCTATATCAGATCCGGATCTATGTCCATATAAGCAAAATATGTGGCGTATATGAAGTATTTTTCTCCCGTGAGTACCCCCAGCTTGTAGAGCTCGATGCACTCGCAGGGTGTGTCCTTTGTGTTCCATACCACAAAAAGCTTTGCGGCTGTCACCGCGCCCTTGAGGTATTTTTCATCCTTTGTCAGATCATAGGTATTGTAAAGCCCCATGAGGGTAAACTTTGCGGCATCCTTTTGCGGAGCCGACGGATATGCCGGGTCGCCTCCAAGATACATCTCAAACCTGATGATGTTCTTCAGGACGAATTCAGCGCATTTTTCGGCGCTTTTTCTGTATTCCGCGGCGTTAAGCCCGATGCTTTCAAGATAGATGGCAAGACGTGCCATGAAACACAGCGGCACCTCCGAGCCGGATTTTTTGGTACCCTGGAGCAGCTCCAGGCTCAGCCTCTCCCGGACGGGGGCCTCCGTATCGTTTCCGTAGGCATCATATGCGTGATACCAGGAGCCGTCGCTGTTCTGGATCTTTATGAGGTAATCCGCAAATTTCCTCGTCTGTTCAAGCAACGCCGGTCTGTTGATGCCCTTCTTTTTCAGTATCTTGTAGGCCGTGAAGATGTCAAAAACCCCCTGGCACATGGCAAGCAGGTAGTTGCCCTCAAAATCGAGTACCGGTTCATCCTTTGACCTGTCAAATTTCGTGTAAGCAAAGCCGCTTGAGGTGACACATCTGTTGGCATAAAAGGATGACATCCTGTCGAGAACGTCGATCCAGCTTCCTCCTGCTGTCACGGCCATGAAACAGGCGATCTTCACATTCCTTTCGTTCATGCCGAAGCCCATGATGCTGCTGTCTGCGCAGAAGCCCTCGGGCATTCCCCTGTAGTTGCGGTACAGGGCGCCGAATCTTTCGTGAGCCCTTTTCAGGAGATCGAGCCTTTCTGCACGCATCGATCCCTCGCTGAGGTCGAGCACCTCATCCGTCAGATGGATGTAGGCATCAAATATCCCGTCGGCGTAGGTCGGAGCCTTTGTTTTGTACGCGGAATAATCAAGTAAGGTATCTATCCTTTTGCCGTCAAGCTGGAAAAAGGCAGTGGTCCTGGGCCAGCTCAGCATCAGGTTGAACCTGTCTTTTTCAACCACCTCGTATCCCAGAGCCGCCATCTGGCTGTCGTCATGATTCTTCGGGACCATGGTATGAGGCACCTCTATCCCGTCGTTTAATGTACTGCTCCTGAAAATACTGTACATGACCTGCTTGTCGCAGTTGTACATGCCAAAGATGCTTCCCCAGGCTTTCTGATCCTGCTGGAGATCCCTCTTTTTATAAGAAAAACGTCTGGGACGGCTCAGATCGATCGAAGGCGTGCAAAACCTCCATTTGCAACCCGCGGGCGCATCAATGGG
>JAFSWJ010000163.1 GCA_017444545.1 Lachnospiraceae bacterium | reverse complement strand
TTGAGATCAGCTCGTCACACTGGGCCTCCATCCTTTGTATCTCGTTTTTGAGGACCGGGCAGGTCGTTCTGTCCTTTATTATGAAAAAGACAGCGGCAAGCAGCAGGAAAACCGACAGGCCGGTGCTGAAAAGACCTGAAACACCCAAAGCCGGCAGAGCCTTGTATACCGTGGCGGCGCTTCCCACCAGGGAGACTATGGTACGCAAAAATGAGAGATGGGTCTGCTCCACGGCAAGTCTGGAATTCTGGAAGGCCAGGTTTGTCCGCAGGATAGAAAGACCCGTGCGGTCGTAGGACAGCTCGGTCCTTTCTTTTGCAAGCTTTTGTTCGAGATGGGAATTTGTTTTTTCTTTATCTTTTTTCATGGCATATCCTTTCAAAATACATACTTTTCTTTTGCGGGGTGATATTGTATACTCAAAAATAAGTATACACTCTTTGTTTCAGGGAAAAAAGGAGGATAGAGATATATGTCCATTTCCATAAACAGGAGCAATCCGGCGGCCTTTTACGGCAATGTTCAAAAACGGAGCATCCGTGACAATTTCCAGAAGCTTTCAAGCGGCAAAAAGATAAATTCCGCAAAGGATGATGCCGCGGGCTTTGCGATCTCCGAAAAGATGCTTTCATCGATAAACAAAGCCAACAAAGAGATCGAAAACTATCAGGATGAAAAGAGCATGATAAACGTATCCGACGGCATGTACGGCGGGACGGACGACTATCTCATGGATATGTATACACAGGCTCTCAGGGGCAGCAATTCCCTCATGTCCGATGATGACAGAAAGATCCTCACTGATTATATGGGAGAGCTCAAAAAGGATGCGCAGTCCATGCTTTCCACCACAAAGTTCAACGAGATGAAGGTGGCGGATCCCAATGCCGCAAAAAATCTTCCAAAGGATTTTGATCTGCAGTCCATCTCGGATGCCATGAAGTCCATAAACAGTATCAGGAGCAGGGACGGGGCAAGGTTCAACGGGCTGGAACACAGGATAGCAAACAAGGAAGCTGAGGCTTACAATACCACGGCGGCAAGGAGCAGGATCTCGGACACGGAGTACGGATCGGCCGTCTCTGAACTCAATAAGAACCGGTCTTTGGAGACCTACAGATATCAGATGCAGAACCGGCAGATGCAGGACAGCAGAAATTCGATCCTGGGACTTTTCTGAAAAATGATCGCAAGAAAAAAGAGATGCTTCCCGGCGTCTCTTTTGTCGTTATCTCAGGGACCGGGTCAGGAAATATACACCGGAGGAGCATATTAAATGAAAAAGCTTGAAGAGTATGTCAGAAGTATACCGGACTTTCCAAAGGAGGGGATCATCTTTCGGGATATCACCACCGTGCTTCAGGATGCCGGAGGATTTCATCTTGCCATAGATGAGATGTTAAAGCTTCTTGAGGGGGTTGACTTTGATGTGGTAGTAGGAGCGGAGTCAAGAGGTTTCATCTTTGGGGCGCCGGTCGCCTATGAACTGAATAAACCGCTGGTGCTGGTCAGAAAGGCGGGAAAGCTTCCCTGCGAAACGATCTCAAGGGAATACGAACTTGAATACGGGACAGCTACTCTTGAAATGCACTCGGATTCGATCAAAAAAGGACAGAAGGTCGTCATCATAGATGACCTGGTGGCTACAGGAGGAACCATTGAATGCACCGCAAAGCTCATAGAGGATCTGGGAGGTGTGGTCACAAAGATCATCTGCCTCATGGAACTGAAAGGGCTCAAAGGACGGGAACTTCTTAAAGACTATGACCTGTCCTCGGTCATTGCCTACGAAGGAAAATGAAAGGAGAGGGAAAATGCAGGAACTTCTTGACAATTTCTTTACCCTGAGTGACGGCTCAAAGCTTCCAAGGATCGGCTTCGGAACCTATACGGAGGATTTTTCGGACAACACAAAGGCTATTGAGACCGCTATAGAATGCGGCTACCGCTTTTTTGACACGGCATCCCTTTATGAGACGGAAAGATGTCTCGGACAGGCCGTGAAAAACAGCGGTCTCAAAAGAGAGGATTTCATCATAGAGACCAAGCTCTGGATCGATGAGATGGGCTACGACGGAGCAAAGGCCGCCATGGAAAAGTCCCTCAAAAGGCTTTCAACGGACTATGTGGATATCTTCATGATCCACTGGCCCAGACAGACCGGAAAGGATGATGAGGACTGGAAAAAGCTTGATATAGAGACATGGAAGGCAATGGAGGAAATGGTGGACGAGGGACTGGCAAAAAGGCTTGGTGTCAGCAATTTCCTGCCGCACCATCTCCAGAATCTTCTGGATAACTGCCGGATAAAGCCTGTGGTCGACCAGCTTGAACTCCATCCGGGTTATTCCCAGGAAAGAGCCCTTCATTACTGCATGAAGAACAAGGTGCTTCCCATGGCCTGGAGCCCTCTCGGAAGGGGAAAGGAAAATGCGCAGATCGCGGATGAGATCCTGACAAAGCTTTCAAAGAAATACGGCAGGAGCACATCCCAGATATCCCTGAGATTTCTCATACAAAGGGGTATACTCCCCATACCCAAGGCAACATCAAAGGAGCATATGAAGAGCAATCTTGAGGTCTTTGATTTTGCACTTGACGGAGATGATCTTTCGATGCTGACCAACATGCCCCAGTGCACCTGGCTCGGTGAGCACCCGGATTTTCATATTCCCGACAGAAAGAGCAATCCGGAAAATCGATGACATCAAATACAATGTCATTCAGTTAAGCGATCAGTATGGTAAATGCGCGAGCAGGGGGCGCTGAATGTCCAGTGGACATTCGTTTAGCGCCGACCGAAGCGGAGCGTAGAACCCCGTGCCGAGCACCTGCCGGAGCGCAAGGTACGGGAGGACGCATACCGTCCAGTGGACGGTAGTTTTGCGTCGACCGGAGCGGAGCGTAGACCCTGCGGGAGCAAGAACCGATGTGTGGAAGGCATAACTGAATGACATTGAAAGGAATGATAAATGGGAGACTGGATCACAGTCATAGACGATGACATTTCAAATCTGAAAATGGCAAACCACATCCTGGCGGGAGAAAAATTCAGGGTGAGCTGCCTCAAATCCGGGGTTGAGCTTTTGGATTTTCTGAAGGCAAACACCCCCGATCTTTTGCTGCTTGATATCCATATGCCGCAGCTGAATGGCTTTGAGACCCTCGAGGAGATCAAAAAGGATGAAAGACTTTCGGCCATCCCGGTCATCTTTCTGACAGCAGATGATGATGCGGATACCGAGGCAAAAGGTCTTTCCGCCGGTGCGATGGATTTCATCAAAAAGCCCTTTGTGCCGGAGGTTCTGCTATTGCGTGCCAGGCATACCATAGATCTGATACGTCTGCAGAGGGATCTGACCTCTGAGGTAAACAGAAAGACAAAAGAGCTTATCGAAGAGCATGACAAGATCGAGAGGATGTCCATGCAGATCGTGAAGGCTCTTTCAGGAGCCATAGATGAAAAGGACACCTATACGAACGGTCATTCCACGAGAGTTGCCGAATACTCAAAGGCCATAGCAGCACGATACGGATACAGTGATGAAAAGCAGGAAGAGATCTACATGATGGGACTTCTTCATGATGTGGGCAAGATCGGCATACCTGATGCCATCATCAACAAGCCTGCAAAACTGACCGATGATGAGTTCGGTGTCATCCAGAACCACCCCGTCATGGGAGCAAGGATCTTAAAAAACATCACCGAGTTCCCGCAGTTTGTCACCGGAGCCAGATGGCATCACGAAAGATACGACGGGAACGGATATCCTGACGGACTGGCGGGTGAGGCTATTCCTGAGGAGGCGCGGATCATAGCTGTCGCTGATGCTTATGATGCCATGACATCCAGGAGGAGCTACAGGGACATCCTGCCCCAGGAGGTTGTGAAAAATGAGCTGGTAAAGGGCAGGGGAACACAGTTTGATCCGGCCTTTGCCGATATCATGCTTTCAATGATGGAAGAAGACAACGGTTTTGAAATGAGGGAAAAATAATTGGATAATAATCATCGTTATATGGAAAACACAAACATATCAATGCTGGTGATCCTCATCAGCTATACGGTCTTTGGTGCGATACTCATCATCGAATCGCTGCTTATGGGATGGGAGATCTGGGTACTGCCCCTGATCGCCATTTCCATGATCGCCTGCTGGATCATGCATATCGCCAGAAAACCTTCCGTTGACAACAGGATCCTCATCTACTCGATCATCATCATGATGACTTTTTTTTTCTACGGAATACATCCCACAAGCTTTTTTGATATGGCACCTGTCGCCATAGGCATCATAGTCATCTATGCCATGGCAGGTGAAAAGAGGCTCATCTATCTGATGATGGCAGCATACTATCTCACCTTTATTTATGATGTTGCCATGTTTGTAAACAACGATGCGGAAATAGATACTCTCATCGTTTCAAGATGCCTGCTGCACGTTTTGCTGGTGCTGGTGACCGGAAGGATATCCGTCATCATCATAAACCGCAGAAAGGATGAGGTTGAGGCATACGGGAACATCATCAGTGAACTGGAGGAGACAAACCGCAGGACAGAGGATTTCCTCACAAATGTTTCCCACGAACTCAGAACTCCCATAAACGCGGTCACCGGTATTACCGGGGTTATCATGAAGAGGGTCCGCAACGAGGAGATACGGGAGGAGATCAGGTCGGTGAAGGAGGCCGGAAACAGGCTTTTGGAGCAGGTTACGGCTATCCTTGATTATACCGAGATCGATACCGGACGGCTGGTGGTCTCAAATGAGGAATACATGATCACCTCAGTCATCAATGACATCTTTACCGAAAAGCAGGTCCTGCCGGTAAACGGTCAGACCGAGCTTGTATTTGATGTGGATGCCGATATACCTGCGGTACTTGAAGGTGACGGTGAAAAGATCAAAAAGATATTAAAGAATGTCATCGGAAACGGTGTCAAGTTCACAAAAAAAGGCGGAGTACGGGTCAGGATATCCGCCCGCAAAAAGACCTATGGAATAAATCTGTGCATAGATGTGGAGGATACCGGCATAGGTATCTCGGCCCATGAGCTTGAAAGGATCAGGGACAGGTTTTATCAGGTAAACTCCGGACGCAGCCGCAGGGCCGGAGGACTGGGGCTCGGGCTTTCCATTGTCTACGGTATAGTCAGGGCCATGGGCGGATTTGTAAGGATCGAGAGCAAAGAAGGCGAAGGGACAAAGATCCATATCAGCATCCCGCAAAAGGTCGTCGACAGATCGCCTTCCATGTTTGTGGAAAACAGGAAACAGGTATGTCTGGTATGCTTCATCAGGCTTGAAAAATATGATATCCCCAGGGTCAGGGAATATTATCAGGAACTGATGAAGAACCTGTCGGAAAAGCTTGGCATACTGATCCATTATGCATACAGCAAAAACGATCTTGAAAAGCTGGATAGTATCTACAATGTGACCCATGTGTTTGTGGATGCCGAGGAATATACCGACAATGCCGGTTATCTGGAAAAGATGACAAAAAACGCAAAGGTCATAGTCGTATGCAATGAAAGCTTCGAACTTCCGACCGGCAGCAGGGCGGTGATCCTGCACAAGCCTTTTTATACCCTGGGTATAGTGAATATGCTCAATACCATGTCGTATGAGACGTCGGAGGATCCCGAGGGAAAGAGGATGGTCACACCGGGAGTCAGAGCACTGGTAGTGGATGATGAGAATATGAATCTCATCGTTGCAAAAGGCATCTTCAGTGATTACGGGATGAGCGTTACAACAGTGACGGGAGGATTGGAGGCCATCAGGAAATGTGAGGAAGAGGACTTTGACATCATCTTTCTCGATCACATGATGCCGGATATGGACGGCGTGGAAACCCTTCACAATCTGAGGACACTTGAAAGATCGAAGGGAAGGACATTCACGATCGTTGCGCTCACTGCTAATGCGGTCAGCGGAGCCAGGGAAATGTTCCTTTCGGAAGGTTTTGACGGCTTCGTTCCAAAGCCAATAGAATATTCCGATCTTGAAAGGGTACTGAAGAGGGTATTGCCAAAGTCGGCGATTGATTATATCAGCAGGGATTCCTCCCTGTCGGATAATGTATCATTTCAGACTTCAAAGGAGGATACGGATCCGGTGGTACTCCTTGAAAGAGTCGGCATAGATACGCAGTCCGGTATCAGATACTGCAGGAATGACAGGGAGTTCTACCTGGAGCTTCTCGACAATTTCGTATCGGAATTTGAGAAAAAGAAAAGCGGTATAGGACAGGCGTATGAAAACAAGGATCTGGAGGATTATCACATCAGGGTACATGCCCTCAAGAGTACAGCCAGGATGCTCGGTGCTGCGGAGCTTTCCGAATATGCAAAGAATCTGGAGGAGGCGGCAAAGAAAAATGATGAGGTCTTCATAGGATCTCATCATGAGGAACTGATGAACATGTACAGTGAAGTCGTTGAGGATGTGGCGGACTGTATCGGAAAGAAAAAGAAATCCGGCGGTTCCGAAACAAAGGAGATCGGCAGGGATCAGGTCTTGGATGCACTTGCGCGTGTCATGAGCTGTATAGAAACCTACGAGGTTCAGAGTGCGGAGGATATCATAAACGGACTGTCCGGCTGTACGTATGAGGGCAGCTCCGTGGAAACTCTTTTTGAAAAGATAAAGGCTGCCATCTCAGACTTTGACATGAAGAGTGCAGCCACTGAAGCCTCAGGGCTTCTTGAGTCACTGAAGGGAGGTACCGTATCGTGAGATTTTTCCGGGCATTGAAAAACGCCGTCAATGATACATCCAGGGATATGGAGGACAGGCTGTTCATATTGATCATGATCAGCACCCTGACAGCCATTTCCATAGTGTTCGTTATGGATATCATCATGGGTGAAAACATTGGAGAGATCATTGCCGTTGGCACCGGCATCGTTCTGTCTGCTCCGTTTTCCTATCTGATGATCAGGTTTAATAAAAGAAAACTGGGTGTGTGGGTCATACTTTTAGGGGTGCTCCTTGGTATGATGCCGGTATGCTTTCTTTCGGGAGGAGGTATTTCAGGCGGCGTACCGATATGGTATTCCTTCTGTTTCCTTTTCGCGGGCACCCTGCTTCACGGAAAGGACCGTATCGTGGCCATGGTCCTCATTGCCATCGAGATCACCCTCCTTTATTATCTGACTCTTCATCATTTCGTTGAGATAGGTCCCCATACCTTTGCGGTGACATACTGGGATTCCCTGGCTTCCGTGCTGGTCGTCGGAGTTGTGATCACTGTGATGAGCTGGTTTCAGGGCAGGGTTTACAGACAGGAAAAGGAGATCGCCGAGAAGCAGAAAAAAGAGATCGAGGATCTGAACAGGGCCCAGAACAACTTCTTTTCCAGCATGAGTCACGAGATCAGGACTCCCATCAATACCATCATAGGTCTTGATGAGATGATACTCAGAGAGAACATATCGGATGAGGTTGCAGATGATGCAAGAAATATCAGGGCGGCGGGAAGGATGCTGCTGACCACCATAAACGATATCCTTGATATGTCAAAGATCGAATCCGGAAGTATGGAGATCATCCCCGTTCCCTACAGGACAGGAGACATGCTTTCGGAGATCGTCGGGATGGTATGGGTCAGGGCAAAGGAAAAGGGACTTGAATTTCATGTTGACGTCGACCAGACACTTCCGGTGGAGCTTTACGGTGATGAAGTCAGGATCAAGCAGGTCCTCATAAATATCCTGAACAATGCCATCAAATATACGTCGGAGGGATCCGTCACCTTGTCTATCCAGGAAAAAAGAGGTGAGGGAAACAGGACTACGGTCATTTATTCCGTAACCGATACCGGTATGGGTATCAGAAAAGAGAGCATGCCTTATCTGTTTGATGCCTTCAAGAGAGTGGATGAGGGAAAGAACCGTCACATCGAGGGAACCGGTCTGGGCCTTGCCATAGTCAAACAGTTCATTGAGATGATGGGCGGAAAGATAACCGTGAACAGCGTTTATACAAAGGGCTCCACCTTTGTCGTGGAACTGCCGCAGGAGATCGCTGACGGGACAGGAGTAGGGGATCTCAAGATAGAATCAAAGCACGCCATGGGAAGGAGAGAGCATTACAGGCAGAGCTTTGAAGCCCCCGAAGCCCATATCCTCATAGTTGATGATAACGAGATGAACATCAAGGTCGTCACGAAGCTTTTGCGTGAGACAAAGGTTAACATGGATACGGCAATGAGCGGGAAAGAAGCCGTGGAACTTACTGCCCACAGGCACTTTGATACTATCTTCATGGATCATCTGATGCCGAACATGGACGGCATAGAATGCCTGCACGTGATCAGGAACCAGGCCGGCGGACTGAACCGGGAGACACCGGTGGTGGTCCTCACCGCAAATGCGGGAAGTGACAATCAGGAAATGTACAACAGGGAAGGCTTCAACGGATATCTGCTCAAGCCCGTATCCGGTGAGGATCTGGAGGCAGAGCTTTCAAAACACCTTCCGCCTGATCTGATGCATTTCACTGATGAGGGTGATCCGGAAAACGTCAGGGATCTGGTCAGAAAGGGTGTCAGGAAAAGATCCATCGTCATCTCTTCCGACAGTGTCTGCGATCTGCCGGATGAACTGATAGAGGAAAATATGATAGAGATACTTCCCTATCACGTTCATACTGAGGAAGGATACTTTCTTGACGGCATAGAAACCGAGACGGAGGGGATCCTTGATTATCTGAGTGATCCTCAAAAGAAGGTTCATTCGGAGGCACCCGGAGTAGAGGAATATGAAACCTTCTTTGCGGGGCTTTTGTCAAAGGGACAGTATGTCATCCATATCACTATCTCGGGCAGATTCAGCAAAGGCTACGAAAATGCCCTTGAAGCCTCGCGTAATTTTGACAATGTCCTGGTCGTTGATTCAATGAGCGTCAGCGGAAGGACCGGACTTCTGGCGCTGCATGCAGCCCGGAGGGCAAAGGATACCATTTCGGCGGAGAGTCTGGTCAGAGAACTTGAAGAGGTCAGAAAAAAGATCAGGACAAGCTTCATTGTTGACAACACGTCCTATCTTGCAAGGAGCGGAAGGATAAGCCGCAGGGTAAATGCGATATCGAATGCATTCATGCTCCATCCGGTCCTGACGCTCAAAAACGGGGATATGGTTGCAGGCAACATGATGATAGGAACCAGAAGGAGTTCCTGGGAAAAGTATATATCCAAAGACCTGAAAAGATCCGAATCAAGGGATGGCAGCAGGCTCATCATAGAATGTGTAGGGATGAGTGTTGCCGCAAAGGAGCATATTGTCGAAAAGGTAAAGCAGTATGCGTCCTTTGATGAGATCATCGTTGAGAATGCATCGCCTGCCATATCCATAAACTGCGGTCCCAATACCTTCGGCCTGATCTATATGACAAAATGATCCTTTTTTTGCAGGTGGTCTGAACACATTGCCTTGATGTGTTCATCTTAATGCTTTTTGCTTGAATATCTTCCGGATAAGAGTTATATTGCTACAAGATATTGTGTTTTTTGATCTGCGATCAACAATATTTTGATCAAAAGACACGATCCCGGAGTGGCAATATGACTGAACCAAACGTAGCAGAAAACGAAAAAAAGGATAATGAAAACGGTTTCATGATGAAGGTGGCGACCTTCGTCGTGGACCGCAGAAATCTGTTTTTTCTCCTGTTTGTCATAGCGATAATCTTTTGTGTGATCGCCTCAAAGTGGGTGAAGGTTGAAAATGATCTTTCGGCCTATTTGTCTGAGGATTCGGATACCAGACGGGGCCTTGAAAAGATGGATGAAGAATTCATCACCTACGGCACGGCAAAGATCATGCTCACGAACATCACCTTTGACGAGGCACAGGAGTTGTCGGAAAAGCTTGAAAAAAGGGAAGATGTGGCAATGCTTTCCTTTGACGGCGATCCTTCACATTTCAATAATTTTTCCGCTCTTTTTGACATCACCTTCAAATATTCAGAAGACGACGACAGGGCTCTTGCCTCTCTTGAGGATATAAAGCAGGAGCTTTCAGCCTATGATCTGTATGTATCGACCTCTATGGGAGATTCTGCAGCCGAGATCATAAACAGCGAGATGAATACCGTCAGTATCGTTGTCGCCATCGTCGTGCTGTCCGTTCTGATCTTTACATCCCAGACCTATGCCGAGGTGCCGGTGCTCCTTTTGACCTTTGGAGCATCCGCGGTCCTGGCTTCGGGAA
>JAFSWJ010000162.1 GCA_017444545.1 Lachnospiraceae bacterium | reverse complement strand
GTATCAGCCGCTTCGGCTAAACACCCATATAGGAATAGGGATCCCCTGGGATCTGGACAGAAACATAGGCGGTGTGACCATATTGCCGCCCTTTGAGAGAAACATAAATACCGACTGGTATACGGGTACGGCAAATGCCATATATCAGAACATCGAATATATGGAAAGCTATAATCCGGACTATGTGCTGATCCTTTCGGGAGACCACATCTACAAGATGGACTATGAGGTGATGCTCGATCATCACAAGGCCAAGGATGCTGCGGTGACCATTGCCGCCATGCCGGTCCCCATGGAGGAGGCAAAGAGATTCGGGATAGTGATCACTGACGAGGACAACAGGATCACCGAGTTTGAGGAAAAGCCCGAGGAGCCCCACGGCAATCTGGCATCCATGGGCATATACATCTTTAACTGGAAGGTGCTCAAGGAAGCGCTGATCGCAAATGCCGACCAGCCAAACCTGGATTTCGGAAAGCATGTGATCCCCTACTGTTTTGACAAGGATCAAAGGCTTTTTGCCTACGAATACAACAGCTACTGGAAGGATGTGGGAACCCTTTCCTCCTACTGGGAGGCAAATATGGAGCTCATCGACATCATCCCGGAGTTCAATCTGTACGAGGAATACTGGAAGATCTACACCAAGTGTGAGACCCTGCCGCCGCAGTTTCTGGGTGAAGGCTCCTTTGTGGAGGGCAGCATCATAGGCGAGGGCTGCGAGATCTACGGACATGTGGAGCATTCCGTGATAGGGTGTGACGTATACATTGGACCGGGCACGATCGTAAAGGATTCCATCATAATGAACGCCTCAAGGATCGGCCGCGACTGCGATGTGAACAAGGCCATAATCGCAGAGAACGTGACCGTTGAGGATAATGTCAGGCTGGGGATCGGCGAGGAAGCTGAAAATGAGAGCGAACCGTCCATTTATACTAACGGACTGGTGACGGTTGCGGAGCATTCCATAATACCCTCCGGCATCACCGTAGGAAAAAACACCGTTTTAAGCGGCAGCTTTGAAAAAGAGGATTTTGATAATAAAACGCTCCCTTCCGGCAGGAGCTTCATAAAGGCAGGTGACAGATCATGAGGGCGATAGGTATCATCCTTGCGGGGGGAAACAATCACCGCATGAAGGAACTGACGAAGAAAAGAGCGGTTGCCGCACTGCCCGTGGCGGGAAGCTACAGGAGCATAGATTTTGCTCTTTCGAACATGACAAATTCCCATGTGCAGAAGGTTGCGGTATTTACCCAGTACAACGCCGGCTCACTGAACGAACATCTAAGCTCCTCAAAGTGGTGGGATTTTGGCAGAAAGCAGGGAGGACTCTACGTTTTCACCCCTGCCGTCACTGCAGACAATCATTTCTGGTACAGGGGCACTGCCGATGCCATGTATCAGAATCTGGCATTTTTGAAAAACAGCCATGAGCCCTATGTGATCATCGCCTCGGGAGACTGCGTGTACAAGATGGATTACGGAAAGCTCCTGGAATATCACATAGCAAAAAAGGCGGATATCACCGTTGTCGTAAAGGAGCTGGCATCGGGCGAGGAGGTTGAAAGATTCGGTATCGTCCGGATGAACGAGGATTCCAGGATAGAGGACTTTGAGGAAAAGCCAATAGTCGCAAGGTCCAGCACGGTCTCCTGCGGTATCTACATCATCAGGCGCAGGCAGCTCATAGAGCTCATCGAAAAGAGTTCAAAAGAGGACAGACATGACTTTGTCAGGGATATCCTGATCAGATACAAATCCTTAAAGAGGATCTACGGCTACAGGATGCAGGGATATTGGAGAAATGTGGCCACCGTCGAGGATTATTTCAAGACGAACATGGATTTCCTCAAAAGCGAGGTCAGGGATTATTTCCTGCATAAATATCCGGATATCTATTCAAAGGTCGATGACCTGCCGCCTGCAAAGTATAATAAGGGCTCCGGGGTCGGAAACTCCCTCATATCCGCAGGCTGTATCATAAACGGTACCGTGCGGGATTCCGTCCTCTTCAAAAAGGTGTTTGTGGGCAATAACTGCACCATCAAAAACTCCATAATCCTGAATGATGTGTACATAGGGGACAATTCCGTGATCGAAAACTGCATCGTTGAAAGCCACGGAACCATCAGGGGGAACTCCGAATACAGGGGCGAAAACGGGATAAAGATCGTAGTGGAGTCAAATGAGAGATATATTTTATAAATAAACTGTAAATAATCTTGAAAAAAGTGTCTAATCTATGGTATAAATTTATAGGTTCTGTTATCAGCCGGACATTCCGAGTAAGTGCCACAAAGCATAGTCTGGACGGGTAAGGGAGTTAATAAGTTTTAGAAAAGGAGTCACACCATGGAAATTACAGACGTTAGGATCAGGAAAGTTGATAAAGAAGGGAAGATGAAGGCTATAGTTTCCATTACCCTGGATGATGTATTTGTGGTACATGATATCAAGGTGATCGAAGGTGAAAAAGGTCTTTTCATCGCAATGCCGAGCCGCAAGGGAGCAGACGGCGAGTACAGGGATATAGCTCATCCCATCAACTCTGACATGAGGACAAAGATCCAGGATCTCATTCTTGAGACCTACAACAGAGAGATCGCTTCCGAAGCCTGAACGGTTGAAGGAAAAAGAGATTGTTGTTAAAATAGGAAGACCTGTGAAAACGGTCTTCTTATTTTTTTTCGAGGTTTTGTATGATAATAATAGCGGGGCTTGGAAACCCGGACAGCGAATACGAGGGCACGAGGCATAATACAGGCTTTGAGGTGATCGATGTCCTTTCGGAAAAACTGAAGATAAAGGTGAACAGAAAAAGGTTCCGGGCTTATTATGGAAAAGGAAAGGCCGGAACGGAGGATGTGCTGCTTTTAAAGCCCCAGACCTATATGAACCTGAGCGGAGAGAGCATAGCTGCGGCATGTTCTTATTATAAGACAGATGTTTCACGCGATCTCATCGTGATCTATGATGACGTGGATCTTGATACGGGAAGGATCAGGATCAGAAAGTCGGGATCTGCCGGGGGTCATAACGGCATGAAAAACATCATAGAGCATCTGCATACGCAGGAGTTTGTAAGGGTACGGGTAGGTGTCGGAGCAAAGCCTGAGGGTTATGATCTCATAAACTGGGTTCTGGGTCATTTCAAGGGCGATGATGTATCCGTCATGGAGGATGCGAAAAGTAAGGCGGCCGACGCCGTGCTTTCGGTGATCGAAGAGGGCACGGACCGTGCCATGAACAGGTACAATTCATGAAAGCATTCACAAAACCCCTTGAAAGTCTGGGGATCTTTGATGAACTGAAAAAAGCAGTGAAAACGACCGGGATCACGGACGTGGACGGCTGTGTCGAGGGAGCAAGGACCTTTCTGGTGCACGCCCTGAAGGAAAAGGGCCTTTGTGTCTTTGTCACATCCGATGAAGTTTCCGCAAGGCAGATAGTTGAGGAAAATCTGCTTTTTACGAGGAATGTCTTTTATTATCCCGCAAAGGATATCATCTTTTATCAATCGTCTTTGAGCGGAAATCTGCTCACAACGCAGAGGATGGCGGCGATCAGGGCCCTGACCGGATATGACGGTGACGAAAAGCTCGTCATAGTGACGACCTTTGATGCCCTGATGGAAAAGATGCCGGCACTTTCGACCATTACGGATGCGGTCATAAAGATCAGCGTTGGAGATACGCTGGACACTTCAGCGATCTCAAAAAAACTGGTTTCCTGCGGATATGAAAAGGATGTGGAGGTCCTGTCTCCCGGACAGTTTGCGGTGAGGGGAGGGATCATCGACATCTTTCCGCTGACCGATGAAAACCCTGTCAGGATAGAACTCTGGGGCGATGAGGTGGACAGCATCAGGGGCTTTGACGCCATGAGCCAGAGGTCCATAGAAAAGCTTGACAGCATCACGGTATTTCCCGCAACGGACCTGGTGATAAGTGAGGATGCCGCGCATTCCGCCGCAGAGGTCATCAAAAAAGAGGCAAAGGAGAGAGAGGCCTATCTGAGGTCAAAAATGCTCACCGAGCAGGCCCACAGGATAAAGGTCAGCACGGGAGAGTTTCTCGAACAGCTAAAGGAGTATTCTCCGGCTGCAAATGCCGCCGCCTTTGTCCCTTATTTTTTTGACGGGCTTGTAACGCTTGCGGAGCGGTTTCCGGAGGATGCGGTATTCTTTCTTGACGAGCCGGCAAGGCTTGAGGAAAAGGGAAAGAACACGGAGCTTGAATTTTCCGAAAGCATGACCCACAGGCTTGAAGGCGGGTACATCCTTGCAGGTCAGACGCAGATCCTTGAAAGCACGGAGACTGTATTTGCAAAGCTTTCAAAGAGGAGCTGCATTTCCTTTTCGACCATCAGGATGAGGCATGACTGCTACAGGGAAAGGGCAGCGCTCAGCATTCTTTCAAGACCTGTGCCTGCGTATAATAAAAGCTTTGAGATGCTATCCTCCGATCTAAAAAAGAAAAAGAGGGATGCCTTCAAAACGGTGATCCTGTCTCCTTCGCATACCAGGGCAAAGCACATAGCACAGGATCTGAACGATAATGAGGTTACGGCCTTTTACAGCGAGGATCCGGAAAGAGTACTGCAAAATGGCGAGGTGATGACAGCCTACGGAAGCCTGGGAAAGGGCTTTGAGATCCCGGATATAGGGTTTCTTGTCATAGCGGAAACCGATATCTTTGGCAGAGAGAAAAAGAAGAGAAAAAAGCATGTCCGCATCGACGGGACAAAGATAGCAAGCTTCACGGATCTGGTCATTGGGGATTACGTGGTGCATGAAAACTTCGGTATAGGCATATACCGGGGTATAGAGCATATCGAGATAGACGGAGTCACAAGGGACTATGTCAGGATCGAATATGCCGACAACAGCTTTGTGAACGTCATTGCTTCAAACCTGGAATCCCTGCAAAAATACGCATCCGCCGATACCGACAAAAGGGTGAAGCTTCACAGGATCGGGACCGGTGAATGGAAAAAGACCAGGCAGAAGGTCAGGGGCGCGGTCCAGGGTGTTGCAAAAAAACTGGTGGAGCTCTATGCGGAAAGGATCCAGGAAAAAGGATATGTGTTTTCCGAGGATACCCAGTGGCAGCGGGAATTTGAGGAAATGTTCCCGTATGAGGAGACGGAGGACCAGCTTCGGGCCATCGCGGATGTGAAAAGGGATATGGAAAGCCGCAGGATCATGGACCGTCTCATCTGCGGTGATGTGGGCTTCGGAAAGACGGAGGTGGCCATCAGGGCAGCCTTCAAGGCAGTGCAGGAGGGAAAGCAGGCAGCCTTTCTCGTACCCACGACGATCCTTGCGGAGCAGCATTACAACACCTTCATCCAGAGGATGTCACGCTATCCGGTAAAGGTCGAGCTGCTGTGCAGGTTCAGGACTCCCACTCAGCAAAAAAAGACGATACAGGGACTCAAAAACGGTTCCGTGGATATAGTGGTCGGTACCCACAGGCTGCTTTCAAAGGATGTGGCCTTTCATGATCTGGGGCTACTGGTGGTTGACGAGGAGCAGAGATTCGGGGTGACCGCAAAGGAAAAGATAAAGGAACTGAGGAAAAATGTGGATGTGCTGACTCTCACC
>JAFSWJ010000161.1 GCA_017444545.1 Lachnospiraceae bacterium | reverse complement strand
TTGCAGATATGGCTACAAAGACGAAGGCTGCACAGCTCCTCGTTTATCAGGCAGCAATGAAGAAGGGTGAATATCAGAAGGATCCCAAGGTATCCTACGGAATGGAGGCTGCTATGGCAAAGCTCTACGCAGCTGAGGTTGCGATGGAGGTTACCACAAAGGCTGTACAGTATCACGGCGGTTACGGATATATCAGAGAGTATGAGGTTGAAAGGATGATGAGGGATGCCAAGATCACTGAGATCTATGAGGGAACCTCTGAAGTTCAGAGAATGGTCATTTCAGCCGGACTGCTCAAGTGATTGAAAGCGTTGTGAGGTCATAAAATAATAGCGAAGGAGAAAAAAATGAAAATAGTAGTATGTGTAAAACAGGTTCCCGATACAAAGGGCGGCGTAAAGTTCAAGCCCGACGGAACGTTGGACCGTGGAGCGATGCTTGCCATCATGAATCCTGATGACAAGGCCGGACTTGAGGCTGCTTTGAAGATCAAAAAGGAAAACCCCGGAACAGAGGTCACTGTTGTGACCATGGGTCTTCCGAAGGCAGATGATGTCCTCCGTGAAGCACTTGCCATGGGAGCAGACAAGGCTGTTCTTGTAACGGACAGGGTGCTCGGAGGAGCGGACACCTGGGCTACGAGCCAGACTCTTGCAGGAGCGATCAGAAATCTGGAGTATGATCTGGTCATAACCGGACGTCAGGCTATCGACGGAGATACCGCACAGGTAGGACCGCAGATATCAGAGCGTCTGGATCTGCCCCTGGTATCCTATGCAGAGGAGATAAAGATAGAGGGTGACAGTGTGGTAGTAAAGAGACAGTTCGAGGACAGATACCATATGCTGAAGGTGAAAATGCCCTGTC
Source organism: Lachnospiraceae bacterium (assembly GCA_017444545.1). Classification (GTDB taxonomy): domain Bacteria; phylum Bacillota; class Clostridia; order Lachnospirales; family Lachnospiraceae; genus NK4A144. The sequence goes on along the minus strand of JAFSWJ010000161.1, from coordinate 11,485 downwards.
TGATCACTGCTCTGGCTGAGCTTGGTGAGGATATGTATATGACTCCCGGAGGAATCTTTGATGCATATCAGACGGAGGTTACTGTCTGGGGCAGAAAGGATCTGAAGGATGTCACGGATGACAATCTGGGACTTAACGGCTCTCCCACAAAGATCGCAAAGGCTTCCGACAGGGTTGCCAAGGGCGCAGGTGAAAAGGTTGTTCCCGATTCACCCAAGGAGGCTGTGGATTATATAGTAGGTAAACTTGCTGAGAAGCACGTCATCTAATATACGGAGGAGAAGATAAAATGAGTTTAAAAGTTGAAGAATGTAAAGATGTATTTATCTTTGCTCAGCAGGTTGACAACAAGATAAATAATATCGCATATGAGCTGCTCGGAAAGGCTAAGGATCTGGCTGCAGATCTGGGACAGCAGGTTACGGCTGTCCTCATCGGATCCGATGTGAAGGGACTTGCAGACAGCCTCGCACAGTATGGAGCAGACAGGGTCATAGTCGTTGACGACCCCGAGCTGAAGGAATACAGGACGGAGCCCTATGCACATGCTCTTTCATCAGTCATTGAGCAGTACAAGCCCGAGATAATGCTGATCGGGGCTACGGCTATCGGAAGGGATCTTGGTCCCAGAGTAGCAGCGAGGATCCATACAGGACTTACGGCTGACTGTACACAGCTTGACATAGGGGATTTCCCTCTCAATCCCGCACCTGGACAGGAGCAGAAAAAGAACCAGCTCCTCATGACACGTCCCGCTTTTGGCGGAAATACCATTGCTACCATCGCTTGTCCTGATTTCAGGCCCCAGATGGCAACGGTCCGTCCCGGTGTTATGCAGAAGAGGGAAGCAGACAAGAGTGCAAAGGCAAATGTTGAGGAGTGCAAGATAGATTTCACTCCGAACAATAAGTACGCCGAGATACTGGAGGTGGTAAAATCCGTATCAAATGTTGCTGATATCGCTGATGCAAAGATACTCGTTTCCGGTGGACGTGGGGTAGGTTCGCCCGAGAACTTCAAGATCCTCGAGGAACTTGCCGAAGCGATCGGAGGAACGGTCAGCTGCTCAAGAGCAGTTGTTGATTCGGGCTGGAAGCCCAAGGAAATGCAGGTTGGACAGACCGGAAAGACTGTAAGACCTCATGTGTATTTTGCTATCGGTATCTCCGGAGCCATCCAGCATGTGGCAGGCATGGAAGAGTCAGATATCATCATTGCCATCAACAAGGATGAGAGTGCTCCCATATTTGATGTTGCCGATTACGGTGTAGTGGGAGATCTGAACCAGATAGTTCCCGAGCTTACAAAGCAGATCAAAGAGGCAATGGCCGCAAAGGCATAAAGAGTTTACGAGACCCGGCGGTGAAACGCACCGCCGGGTTTTGTTGACCCTGCAGGGTATAGATGATATATTAAAAGTTACGGGTTAAAACCAATATTTTATTATGGAGCAGAAGAGATGAGTAAAAATTTTGATGAGATACTGAAAAAAGTAAATGAGTTTCCGGTCAAGAAGCTTTCGGTGGCAGCGGCAAATGATGACGAGGTGCTTGAGGCTGTAGCGATGGCACATGACAGGAAGATAGCAGATTCCATCCTTGTGGGAGATGAGGAGAAGATCAAAACGATATGTGCGGACAGGAACATCGATCCTTCTATTTTTGAGATCATCAACATACCGGATCCCATTGAGGCTGCACATGAGGCTGTAAAGATAGTGCATGACGGAAAAGCGGATATGTACATGAAGGGCCTTCTTTCCACAAAGGATTTCCTGAAGAGCATCCTGGACAAGGAGGTTGGACTTCGTACAGACAAGCTGCTCTCCCATGTCGCAGTGTTTGAGATAAAGGGAATAGAAAAGCTTCTCTTTCTCACGGATGTGGCTTTCCTGCCCTATCCCACTCTCGAAGAGAAGGTGAAGATCATAAACAATACGGTTGAGGTCTGCAATGCCTGCGGTATAGATATGCCGAAGGTGGCACCGGTTGCGGCCGTGGAGGTTGTAAATCCCAAGATGCCGGCTACGGTCGAGGCGGACGAACTGACAAAGATGAATGAAGCCGGAGAGATCAAAAACTGCATAGTTGACGGACCTCTTTCGGTGGATCTTGCGATCTATCCCGAGGCTGCAAGGCACAAGGGCGCTGAGGGCAGAAAGATAGTGGGTGATGCCGATATCATCCTTTTCCCGGACATTCATGCGGGAAATATAGCATACAAGTTCATCGTACATACAACCGAGTTCAAGAACGGATGTATCCTGACGGGAACAAAGGCTCCCGCCATACTTGCATCCCGTTCCGATTCCGCAGAGACAAAGGTAAATTCCATTGCTCTTGCGGCTGTAGTAGCACACAATCTCAAGAAATAACAGGAGGAAAAGCATATGGCGATCAGATCACTCATCATCAATCCGGGTTCAACTTCCACAAAGATAGCCGTCTTTGAAGACGAGAACATGCTCTTTGACAAGACACTCCGTCATACGACTGAGGAGATATCAAAGTTTGATACGATATTTGATCAGAGGGAGTTCAGAAAAGAAATAATCCTCGAGTTCCTCGCAGAACAGAACTTTGATATAAAGACTCTTGATATGGTCGTGGGAAGGGGAGGACTGGTGAAGCCGATACCCGGAGGCACCTACAGAGTAAGCGATGAACTTCTGGCTGACCTGAAGATCGGTCCCCAGGGACAGCATGCATCAAATCTGGGAGGCGTGCTTGCCCGCGAGATAGGTGATGAGATCGGAAAGCCTTCCTTCATAGTGGATCCCGTGGCTGTTGACGAACTTTCGGATGTTGCAAGACTTTCCGGCATACCCGAGATAAAGAGGAACAGTATCTTCCACCCGCTGAACCAGAAGGCTATGGCAAGGCGCTATGCAAAGGAGAACGGAAAGAAGTACGAGGATGTGAATGTCATCGTCGTGCACATGGGTGGAGGAGTGTCCGTGGGTGCGCATGAGAACGGAAAAGTCATAGACGTCAGCAATGCCCTTGAGGGAGACGGGGCTTTTTCTCCCGAAAGAGCCGGAGGACTTCCGGTTGGTCCGCTTGTACGCCTTTGCTATTCCGGAAAATATACCGAAAAGGAAATGTACAAAAGACTTGTCGGCGGAGGCGGATTGAACGCCTACCTTGGTTCAAACGATATGGTGGAGTGCCTGAAAAGGGCTGAGACGGACAAAGAGGCTGCACTTGTGATAGATGCCTTTGTATATCAGATAGCCAAGGATATAGGCGCAAGAGCGGCAGCATTAAAGGGAAAGGTGGATGCGATAATCTGTACCGGCGGTATCGCATATAATAAGTGCATCACGGACGACATCGAAAAATATGTCGGATGGATCGCACCCGTTGTAGTATATCCCGGTGAAGATGAGCTTCTTGCACTCGCCCAGGGAGGCCTGAGAGTCCTCAACGGCGAAGAAGAAGCAAAGGAGTATTGATTTAAGAGTAATGAACATCATAGAAAAGGTCTTTGGGACACACAGTGAAAGAGAACTGAAAAGGATAGAGCCGGTCGTCGACAGGATCGAGGGAATGAGGGATCAGATGATGGCTCTTTCAGATGACGAACTTCGGGACAGGACCAGGCAGTTCAAGGAAAGGCTAAAAAACGGAGAAACCCTTGACGATCTGCTTCCCGATGCATTTGCCACGGTCAGGGAGGCTGCGAGAAGAACCCTGAAGATGGAGCATTTCCGTGTCCAGCTCATGGGAGGGATCATCCTCCATCAGGGCAGGATAGCCGAGATGAGGACAGGTGAAGGAAAGACCCTGGTCTCGACTTTGCCTGCATATCTGAATGCTCTGGAAGGCAGAGGGGTTGAAGTCGTCACGGTAAATGACTACCTGGCAAAGCGTGATGCCGAATGGATGGGTCAGGTTCATGAATTTTTGGGACTGACCGTAGGTGTCGTATTAAACGGCATGACGAGCGAGGAAAGACAGAAGGCATATGCCTGCGACATAACCTATGTGACCAACAACGAGCTGGGTTTTGATTATCTGAGAGACAACATGGTCATATACAAGGAGCAGCTCGTATTGAGGGAGCTTCACTACTGCATCATAGACGAGGTGGACTCTGTTCTCATAGATGAGGCCAGAACTCCTCTCATCATATCGGGTCAGTCAGGAAAATCCACTCAGATCTACCAGGCCTGTGATATGCTTGCACGCCAGCTTCAAAGAGGCGAGGCATCAAGTGATGAGCTTTCAAAGATGGACGCTATCATGGGAGTGGAGATAGAGGAGACAGGGGATTTCATAGTCAATGAAAAGGATCATCTTGTCAACCTGACCGAACAGGGAGTGAAAAAGGTAGAACAGTTCTTTCACATAGAAAACTTTGCCGACCCTGAAAATCTTGAGATACAGCATTGCATAATACTTGCGCTGAGGGCTCACAACCTGATGGCAAGGGACAAGGACTACGTGGTAAAGGATGATCAGGTCCTCATAGTGGACGAGTTCACGGGACGTATCATGCCGGGAAGGAGATATTCCGACGGGCTGCATCAGGCGATCGAGGCAAAGGAGCACGTGAAGGTTAAAAGAGAGAGCAAGACTCTGGCGACTATCACCTTCCAGAATTTCTTCAATAAGTTTGACAAAAAATGCGGAATGACAGGTACTGCGCTTACGGAGGAAAAGGAATTTCGTGAGATCTACGGGATGGATGTCATAACCATTCCCACAAATAAGCCCATCGCCCGTGTGGATATGCAGGATGCGGTGTTCAAGACCAAAAAGGAAAAATTCAACGCGATAATAGATGAGATAGACAGGATACATGCTACCGGTCAGCCGATCCTGGTAGGTACCATCACCATAGAAACCTCGGAAATGCTCTCGGCGATGTTGAAAAAGCACGGCGTTGCACACAATGTCCTGAATGCAAAGTTTCATGAGCAGGAGGCGGAGATCATAGCCGAAGCAGGTGTTCACGGTGCTGTGACGATCGCTACCAACATGGCCGGACGTGGTACGGATATCAAGCTTGATGATGAGTCAAGAAAAGCCGGAGGACTCATGATCATAGGTACGGAAAGACATGAGGCGAGACGTATCGACAATCAGCTGCGGGGACGTTCCGGAAGACAGGGTGACCCCGGATGCTCGAGGTTCTATATCTCGCTCGAGGATGACCTGATGAGGCTTTTCGGCTCCGAGAGGATGATAGCAGCCTTTGAGGCTCTGAATGTTCCCGACGGAGAACAGATAGAGCACAAGATGCTGACAAGCGCGATAGAGCGTGCACAGAAAAAGATAGAGGACAATAACTTCGGTATCAGAAAAAATCTGCTTGAGTATGACAGGGTCAACAATGAGCAGAGGGAAAAGATATATGAGGAGCGCCGCAAGGTTCTCGATGGAGAGAGCATGAGGGATGCTGTCTACAAGATGATAACTGACATCACTGATGAGGTTGTGGATACCTGTATAGGTGAGGACAGCAATCCGGATAACTGGGATCTCAGGGAACTCAATGAACTTCTGCTTCCCATAGTGCCCATGGATCCCGTCAAGACTCCGAACATAAAGGGAATGAACAAAAACGAGCTGAAGCATTATCTGAAGGAAAACGCCGTAAAGCTTTATGAGAGCAAGGAAGCGGAATTCCCTGAGGCAGAGCAGCTCCGTGAGATCGAGCGTGTCATACTGCTCAAGGTTATAGACAGAAAATGGATGGATCATATAGATGACATGGATCAGCTCAGGCAGGGGATAGGTCTGCAGGCTTTTGGACAGAGAGATCCTGTTGTTGAGTACAAGCTGACGGGCTTTGACATGTTTAACAGTATGATCGATGCCATCCAGGAGGATACCGTGAGACTCCTTTTCCATACGAAGGTTGAGGAAAAGGTGGAAAGAGAGCAGGTGGCAAAGGTCACAGGTACCAACAAGGATGATTCGGTTGCAAAGGCTCCGAAGAAAAGGGAAGGAAAAAAGATCTATCCGAATGATCCCTGTCCCTGCGGGAGCGGAAAGAAGTACAAGAACTGTCACGGGAGAGGTTTGGTCTGACATATGGTTGAACTGGACAATCTGAAGATCGAGATCAGGCAGTATGAGGAGCCCTTGAAGGAATTGAAGGCATCTCTTGATCTTGATAGCAAAGGCAACAGGATAGAAGAACTTTCCAGACTGATGGAGGAGCCCGATTTCTGGAACGATCCGGAAAAGTCGCGAAAGCAGTCCCAGGAGCTGGGCAGTCTCAAAGAGGATGTGAACACATTTTCAGATCTTGAGACAAAGTACACTGATATGCTGGATCTCATCGATATTGCGAATGAAGAAAACGATGAGAGCATGGCAGATGAGATCAAAAGCGATTTTGAGGTCTTCAGGGAAAAATACGAGAGCATCAGGATCAAGACCCTGCTGTCGGATGAGTATGACAATTACAATGCGATAATGAGGCTCAATGCAGGAGCGGGAGGAACGGAATCCTGTGACTGGTGTGCGATGCTTTACCGTATGTATACCAGATGGGCTGAAAGACACGGTTTCACCATAGAAGAGCTGGACAGTCTTGAAGGAGATGAGGCAGGATATAAGTCTGTCACCTTCCAGATCAACGGTGAAAATGCCTATGGCTATATGAAGTCGGAAAAGGGAGTACACCGTCTGGTCAGGATCTCGCCCTTTAATGCGCAGGGAAAGAGACAGACGTCCTTTGTATCGATGGATGTCATGCCTGACATAGAGGAGGATATCGATATAGATATCAGACCGGAGGATATCAAGGTAGATACCTACAGATCTTCCGGAGCCGGAGGACAGCATATCAACAAGACATCCTCCGCCATTCGTATAACCCACCTTGCTACGGGGATAGTGGTGACATGCCAGAATGAAAGATCCCAGTTCCAGAACAAGGACAAGGCTATGCAGATGCTGAAGGCAAAGCTTTATATGCTGGCAAGGGAAAACAATGCGGAGAAGCTTTCCGATATCAGGGGTGAGATCAAGGATATAGCATGGGGATCGCAGATCAGGTCTTATTTTCTGCAGCCGTATCAGCTGGTAAAGGATCTTCGTACGGGAATGGAGATAGCCCAGGCTGATTCCGTGCTTGACGGAAACATCGATCCTTTCATAAATGCGTATCTGAAATGGGAAAAAACCGGAGCACAGAACAAAGGAGAAGCAAATGGTTAAGGCAGCCATACTCGGATTCGGGACAGTAGGTTCCGGAGTCTATAATGTACTGAATACAAACAGTGAGCTGATCAAAAAAAGGACCGGGGAAGGGATAGAGGTCAAATATGTTCTGGATCTGAGAGAGTTTCCGGGGCATCCTGTCGATGACATCCTGACACATGATTTCAATGACATTGTAAATGACCCGGAAGTAAAGGTGGTGGCAGAAGTTATGGGAGGGATCAAGCCTGCCTATGATTTCACCAAACAGTGTCTTTTGGCAAAGAAGAGTGTCTGCACCTCAAACAAGGAACTTGTCGCAAAGCACGGACCGGAGCTGATAAAGCTTGCAAAGGAGAATGACGTCAATTATTTCTTTGAGGCAAGCTGTGGAGGAGGGATACCTGTCATCAGGAGCCTGAATGAGGCGCTTATAGCGGACGAGATCGATGAGATCTCAGGAATACTGAACGGAACGACAAACTATATCCTGACAAGAATGAGCAGAGAGGGTTCACTTTTTGATGATGTTCTGAAGGATGCGCAGGATATGGGATATGCCGAGAGAAATCCCGAAGCTGATATAGAGGGATTTGATGCACAGAGAAAGATAGCCATTCTTTCATCCATTGCCTTCGGAAAGACCGTGGATCATGAAAAGGTATATACGGAGGGGATCTCAAAGATAACCCCGTCAGATATTGAATTTGCAAAGGAATTTGGCTGTACCGTGAAACTTCTGGCCTATAGCAGACACAGGGACGGCAAATATCATGCTTTTGTGGCGCCGTTCATGGTTGACAGGGAGAATCCGCTGTATTCCGTAGACGGTGTGTTCAATGCGATCTTTGTTCATGGAAATATGCTGGGTGATGCCATGTTCTATGGCAGCGGGGCCGGAAGTCTCCCGACGGCAAGTGCTGTTGCGGCGGATATGGCACAGGCTGTGAAAAACGAGGGCAGGACTGTTTACAACAACTGGCAGGAAGGAAGCATAGAGCTGTCCCCGATCGATACCTTTGAGGGCAGGTTTTTTGTCAGGATCGAAAAGAGCGACAAAGAGACGGCAAAGAGGGTGTTCGGTGATCAGACTGCTTTCAAGGAGATCGCTCTGGCCGGAAGTGAATGTGCATTTATCACCGAAGTGATGAGTGAAAAAGACTTTGAAGAGAAGGCTTCAAAGCTATCAGGCATAAAGAGCCGTATCAGGGTAAAATAAAAACTCCGCAGCGGTCCGGCTGCGGAGATGAAAAAACGGATATATCAGACGGCGGCTGAGATATTGCCGCCTCTCATTGCGTCATTCATATAGGACCGGAGATTTTTATTGTAAGGGTTGTCATCCTTTGGGAATTTGATGCAGGTATCGGTCTGTCCTCCTGCGACATATGAACGTCCGCACTCGGGACAGATCGCCATCTTGATGGTGACCGATGCACGCAGAACCTTACCGCCTTTTTGGGCGGCTTTTTTGTAGGCGTTGGAAACATGCTCGCCTTCATGAGCCCGGACAGCAGCCGGAGCTTCCGTGGGTGAGATATGGGCAGCTGACTTGAAGGAGACCATCTCGTCAGAGCCGTCCTGGTATTTGCGTTCCTTGCAGGTCTCACACTCTGCAGGCGAGGATTTGCGGCCGGGTGCCTTTACCTCGGATTCCCCGGGATTCTTTTCGACCTTTCCGGCATCCTCTGTCTTTTCGGGACTCTGTATGCCGGGTATGGCAGCATTGACATCCGGTTCGGACGGACCGGCTGCATACATTGATACGGGATATGAAATTGGACTGTATGCGTTTACCATGCCGATCTCCAAGATCTTTCCTCCTTGCGCATTTCTGACAAAATACCAATATAATAATAGCATTTCCTGCGCTTTTTTTCAAGAATTTGTTGCGATTTCAGGGACTTTGTCTTATAATACGTCCTGTTACAAAAAGTGAATACGGGAAATCTTCGGGGTGTTGTGAGATTCAAAACCGGTGGTAAAGCCCACGAGCCGTAAAGGCATGAACTGGTGTGATCCCAGTGCCGACAGTATAGTCTGGATGAGAGAAGATTTGATTGTAATATTTTATTCCCCGGAACAGTTCCGGGGTTTTTTCTTTGGGATTTCCTGTATCTTCAAAAAGGAGGTCTTTATTATGGGTAATGTAAACAGTGGAGCAGCAGGAAAAGCTGCAGACGTAAGGTCTGCGACGGCAGGAAAAAGGATCAGGAGGCTGACCGGAACGGCAATGCTTGCGGCATCAGCCTATGTGTTGATGTTTCTGGAATTTCCCATTCCGCTCATGCCGCCGTTCATAAAGATGGATTTTTCGGAGCTTCCGGCGCTCATTGCGGCGTTTGCATACGGACCGCTGTCGGGAGTGCTGGTGTGTCTTGTCAAAAATCTGATCCATCTGCTGAACACACAGACAGGAGGTGTGGGAGAACTGGCCAATTTTGTTCTGGGAGCGGTTTTTGTGTTTACGGCCGGGATGGTATACAGAAAGGTACATAATAAAAAAGGAGCGGTGCTGGGGGCACTTCTCGGAGCCGTGATCATGGGTGGTATCTCACTTGTCACAAATTATTATGTGGTATATCCGATTTACACCAATTTCATGCCTATGGAGGCCATCATAGCGGCGTATCAGCTGATATACAGCGGTGTAAAGGATCTGTGGGGATGCCTTTTGATATTCAATCTGCCCTTTACGATATTCAAGGGGCTTTGCAGCACTTTGATCACCTTTGTCATCTATAAAAAGCTTTCGCCTTTGCTCAAGGGAAATGATTGAGAGATACGCTGTTTGGGTGTATAATTATAATTTGCCGGCAGAGAGAACTGCGATATTGCGGCAATGAGGATGACAGAAGTTGAAAAAGACATTTGAGTCAATGACCGAAAAAACGACATTTGAATATGCAAAGGCTATGGGAGAGAAGGCAAAGGCCGGAGATGTCATAGCTTTGACGGGAGAGATGGGGGCCGGAAAGACGGTCTTTGCAAAGGGCTTTGCAAAAGGCCTGGGAGTGAAGGAGATGGTGAATTCTCCCACCTTTACCCTTGTGCAGATATATGATGACGGGAGACTTCCCCTGTATCATTTTGATGTATACAGGATAGGGGACCCGTCGGAGATGGAAGAGACCGGATTTGAGGATGATATTTCGGGTGAAGGCGTCACCGTGGTTGAGTGGGCTGACAGGATAAAGGACTTGATGCCCGAAGGAACGGTATGGGTCAGGATGTTCAAGGATCCGGATGTGGATGACGATTACCGGAGGCTTGAAATTGAAGATACTGGCGATTGATTCTTCGGGGATTACCGCGTCCTGCGCCATCACGGAGGACGACACGGTTCTTGCCGAATATACCGTTTCATATAAAAAGACACACAGCGAGACCCTGATGCCGATGATAGATGCCGTATGCTCCATGACGGATACGGACATAGCTCTCATTGATGCTGTGGCAGTGGCAAAGGGGCCGGGGTCTTTTACGGGACTGAGGATAGGATCGGCTACTGCAAAGGGAATTGCGGGAGCGGCCGGAAAGCCTGTGATCCCCGTTCCGACAGTGGATGCGCTGGCAATGAATCTCTGGGGATGTGAAGACATCATAGTCCCTTTGATGGATGCCAGGCGGAATGAGACCTACAGCGGGATATATACCTTTGAGAACGGCAGGCTGAAGATAATACGTGAGCAGAATGCCGGACCTGTTGATGATGTCATCAGGGAACTGGGCATCATCGGGAAAAGGGTTGTGTTTCTGGGGGACGGAGTCCCGGTATTCAGAGACCGGATAGAGGAAAAGCTGAAGACGGGTCATCTGTTTGCGCCCGCATCCTGCAACAGGCAGAGGGCGTCCTGTGTGGGAGTTCTGGCAGCGATATATCATTCTGAAGGCATATATGAAAGCGCGTCGGCTCATAAGCCGGAATATCTGAGAATGTCCCAGGCTGAACGCGAGAGGATGAAAAAGGAGAATGATAATTTATGACAGGCTTAAAAGCGAATATTGCAAAACACTAAGCCTGCTGGAAAAGGATATTTTTGGCAGCGATGCATGGAGTGAGGATGATTTCAAAGAGTCCATGTGCTGTGATTATGCGTACTATCTTGTCGCAAAGGATGGAGATGATGTGATAGGATGTGCGGGACTGAGGAATATGTGCGGTGACGCCGATATCACAAACGTTTTTGTCAGGGAGGAATACAGGCGCCGGGGCATTGCAGAAGAGATGCTTCGAAAGCTGATGACAGATTCAAAGGATATAGGTGCCAGAAATTTCACGCTTGAGGTCAGATCATCAAATACAGCAGCTATCAGGCTGTATGAGA
>JAFSWJ010000019.1 GCA_017444545.1 Lachnospiraceae bacterium | reverse complement strand
GGGAGTTGAGCCTGCGGACATACAGAGGGTGGAGGATATTGAAAAGCTGCCCTTTACGACCTACGAGGATCTGAGAAATGCCTATCCCTACGGGCTTTTAGCAGTACCGAGAAGCGAGATAGTACGTGTGCAGGCATCCTCCGGTACGACCGGAAAGCCGAAGCTTTTGTGCTATACGAGGCATGATATCGATGTCTGGGCAGAGTGTGTGACCAGGGCGCTGACCATGGCAGGCATCACAAGGGATGACATCATCCAGGTGGGCTACGGCTACGGTCTTTTCACCGGAGGCCTGGGAGCACACTACGGTGCGGAAAATCTGGGCGCAATGGTGATCCCCATGTCGACGGGAAATACCAAAAAGCTCATAGACATGATGATAGACTGTGAGGTCACGGCCATTGCATGTACGCCTTCATACCTCCTTCATGTGGCGGAGGCATTGGAGGAACAGGGGCTTGTTGACAGGGTGAAGTTGAAATATGCCATCTGCGGCGCGGAGCCCTGGACCGACGAAATGAGAAAGCAGATGGAAAAGAGACTTGGCATCAAGGCCTTTGACATCTACGGACTGACCGAGATCATGGGTCCCGGAGTTGCCTGTGACTGTGAATGCAGACGGGGACTGCATATTTACGAGGATCACTTCCTGCCGGAGATCATAGATCCCGATACTCTGGAGAGCAAACCCCACGGCGAGCTGGGAGAGCTTGTCATCACGACACTTACAAAAGAAGGCATGCCGCTGCTGCGCTACAGGACCAGGGATCTGACCTCTCTGGAATATGAAAAATGTGAATGCGGCAGGACCATGGCCAGGATCCAGCGCTTCAGGGGCAGGTCCGATGACATGCTTGTCATCCGCGGCGTGAACGTATTTCCGTCACAGGTGGAGCACGCACTGCTCACGGTTGCCGGAACAACGCCCAATTACTTCATCACGGTTGACAGGGTAAACAACAGCGACACCTTTGACGTGGCGATCGAGGTTGAGGAAAGATTCTTCTCCGATGAGATAAAGAAGCTTGAGAAGCTGAGAAATGATGTTTCGGATGCCATCCACCAGACAGTCGGCATCAAGGCAAAGGTCAAGCTTGTCGAGCCCAATGCCCTGCCTCATTCCGAAGGCAAGACAAAGCATGTTGAGGACAGGAGAAAACTTGTTTAGAAGGGGGTTATTATCATGATCATCAAACAGCTTTCGATATTTCTGGAAAACAGGCCGGGAACCCTGGATGAATCGCTTGCGATACTTAAAGGGGCAGGCATAAACATCAGCGCGCTCTCGCTGGCAGATACCTCGGAATTCGGTCTTTTGAGACTCATCGTGGACGATCCCGACAGGGCGAAGGCCGCGATCAGACAGGCAGGCTACACCTCGTCCGTAAACGACGTGGTATCCATCGAACTCAAACAGGAGGTCGGCTACCTTTCGGGCATCATCAAAAAGATCTCCGATGCAGGGATCAATGTGGAGTACATGTATGCATCTTCATCCTCGTCATCAGGGGCTTCCATGATAATAAAAACGGACAATCTTGAAAAGACAGCTTCGATCGCGGGATAAAAGGAGATAATCATGAAAAAGCAGATGTATATTTCCGGAAAGATGATAGGATCCATCGTCTTTGAGATCATCGGTATAGTGATACTCATTTTCGGCATCAGAAGCACGAAAAACTACGATAATGCCGCCTATGTCTCATCACCTGCCGATCTTCAGGGCAGGCAGTTTGTGAAGATCCTGATCACGGATTACATGGTCAAGCCGCACAGCGAGGTCAATCAGGAGTATTCCGACGGCGTATGCGCAACCTACACCAATCTGGTCGGAAAGGAATACAGCATCTACAATGTTCTGCTTGATTCCGGCGATTACCTGCGTGTCCAGATCAGCGATCCCGACAAGAACGTTGCGCTGGCTGCGTATAATAAAGGCTCCGGTGACGGCATCGAGCTGGTGGCAAGGGTGCTGGATCTAAAGGAGATCAACTATCTGTGGTATAACGGGGTCCAGGGCTTTGACGCAAACACTCTCGTAAAGGACAAGACCATCCGCGAGAGCGGCAGGAACCTGTACAAAAACAGTATCTACATTGGAGTATATCTGGCAGCGGTAGCTCTCTACGGGATAATAAGTGAGGCGCTCCTTGCCAGGAGTTTCAGGAGAAGAGAGGATTGATATGGGAAATCTTACAGTTTCGATAACAATGAAGGACGGGGGAGTGATGAAGGGAGAGCTTTATCCCGATATAGCTCCCATAACCGTTGAGAATTTCAAGAAACTTGCAAATGACAGGTTTTATGACGGCCTGGTTTTTCACAGGGTCATAAAGGGCTTTATGATCCAGGGCGGAGATCCCGAGGGAAACGGCACGGGCGGGCCGGGCTATTCCATCAAGGGAGAGTTTTCAACAAACGGATTTCAGAATGATCTTTTGCACAAGAGAGGAGTGCTTTCCATGGCACGTTCCGCAGATCCGGACTCTGCCGGTTCCCAGTTTTTTATTATGCACCGCGATGCGCCGCACCTTGACGGTTCATATGCGGCCTTCGGTCTCATCACCGAGGGACTTGAGGTGCTCGATGCCATAGCGGAAGTGGATACGGACTGGAACGATATGCCCAAAACTCCGCAAAAGATCGCATCCATAAGGGTTGAATGATAGATCTGGACAATATCTACCTCAAAAGGAGCAGCAGAAAGACGGTATCCATGGAGATCCTTCCTGACGGAAGGGTTCTGGTGAGAGCACCATACAGGATGCCTGTTTTTGAGATAAGGGAGTTTGTCCTGAAAAACGAAGGCTGGCTTGAAAAGCATCTGAAAAAGCAGAAGGAGTCGGCAAATGTGCCGGCAGACCGGCTTTCGATGGAGGAATTAAAGGAGCTTGCCGACAGGGCATTAAAGGTCATACCTGAAAGAGTCTCTTATTATGCGGAAAAGATCGGTGTGAGCTACGGACGCATAACCATCAGAAACCAGAAGAGCCGCTGGGGCAGCTGCAGCAGCAGGGGAAACCTCAATTTCAATGTGCTTTTGATGCTGACGCCCCCGGAGGTCATAGACAGCGTTGTTGTTCATGAACTCTGCCACAGAAAGGAAATGAACCATTCAAAGCGGTTTTACGACGAGGTTCTGCGTGTGTATCCCGATTATCACAGGTGGAACAGGTGGCTGAAGGACAATGGCGAAGCCATTTTAAGAAGGATGATTTGAGAAAGGATCAAAGATGACGGAAACAGAAGCCCGCGAAAAGCTGAAAAAATACGGTCAGGAACAGGTAATGAGGTTTTTTGACGAGCTTTCGCAGGATGAGAGACAGGAACTTTTGCAGCAGATCTCGGAAACGGATTTTTCGGTCCTGACCGAGACATCAACTGCTGAAAAAAAGGATGAGAGGGTCATTGCACCGATAAAGGTGATGCAGCTTCCCGAGATAGAGGAAAGAAGACAGGCTCTTGAGGAAAAAGGGCTTGACGCCATCAGAAAGGGAAAGCTGGGTGCGGTCCTGCTTGCGGGAGGAATGGGCACCAGACTTGGATCTGAAGATCCCAAGGGAATGTATGACATCGGGCTTACCAGACACGTCTATATCTTTCAAAGACTCATCGAAAATCTGCAGGATGTCGTGAAGATCGCAGGCTGACCTGTTCATCTCTTTGTCATGACAAGTGAAAAGAATCATGACAGGACGACGGAGTTTTTTGAGGAAAAGGATTATTTCGGATATCCCAAAGACCACGTTCATTTTTTCAGGCAGGAGATGGTGCCTGCCACTGATTATGACGGAAAGGTCTATATGGAGGCAAAAAACAGGATCGCAACCTCTCCGAACGGAAACGGCGGATGGTTTTCATCTTTGGATGCATGCGGTCTT
>JAFSWJ010000160.1 GCA_017444545.1 Lachnospiraceae bacterium | reverse complement strand
GCATGACCACAAAAGCGGCTGCTGCGGCAACAACGGGCATGTTCTTTTTTGCAAAGACCACTATCCTGTCGGAGAAAGTCTGCGTCTTTGTGCTTATCTCAAGCTCTTCGCCGACCGAAAAGCCCCGGTCGTCTATGGAACTGATGTTTCCCTCATCGTCTATTATCACGGCTTTGCCGTTTTCAATGCTCATTACCGCTGCCTTCACGATCCAATCCTCCTTTCTTCAAAATTTATGATATTTGAAACATATGGCTTCAGGTCCTTCAGAAACTCCGCAAGCTTCGGGTAGTCCCCCGATAATATGACCGTTGCGGCTATCAGGTATTTCCTGTGCCTTTCCATCAGCTTTTTGTCGGCTTTTCCCCGGTTTCTGATCTCCGTTGCCGGAAGCTTCCCGCTTTTTTTGACTGCCCCGCAAAGAGGAGGCGGTGAAAAGATCAGCCTGATCACTTCGGCACAGCCGGCCTTTGTCTTTTTTGACTTCGGACTGCAGGATACCAGGTCCGAAAACGAGATCCCGAATTCTTTCAGTTCATCCTCCAGGGACTTCATCTCGTCTGCAAGTCCGGAGTTTACTCCCAGGCTCTTTACCGTGATCTTTTCTCTGATCTCGACCGAAACGGAAAACTCAGGATCCTCGATATCCGTGCTGCCCTCAAACGCCCGGGGCGAAACGGAAAACTCAAGGGATTTCGACTCCCTCCTGTAGAGGTCCGCAAGCCTGTTTCTGATGACCAGAGCCGCATAGGACCAGAAATCGCTGTTTCTGTCCGGGTCATAGGTATCTATTGCCTCTGAGGTGGCTATGAGCGCTACGGAATACTCATCATCGCTCATTGTCACTCCCTTTTTTAATATGACCGAAGCAAGCTTCAATATATGAACCTGTTCATCCGCAAGAAAGCTGTCCTTTTTTGACGCATCACCCTTTGCCTCCACGGCCCTTGCGGAATCGGATCTCCTTTTTTCCCTGTAGAGATCATTGTTTTTTTCAGCCATCTTCCATCCGTCCGTTACAGTATTCGAAACGACCCCCTCAAAAAAGGGGGTCATAAAATAATTTTTTTTCAACTCAGCGCAGCCGTGATAATGGCCATCGAATACACCTCAAGAGCGTTGCAGCCTCTTGAGAGGTCGTTCACCTGGGCATTGAGCCCCAGAAGGATCGGACCGTAGGCCTCGAAATTTCCCAGTCTCTGGGCTATCTTGTAGCCGATGTTTCCCGAATTGATATCGGGAAAGATAAATACATTGGCATATCCGGCAACAGGTGAATCGGGGCTTTTGTGCTTTGCGACCTTTGGCGAGACCGCCGCATCAAACTGCAGCTCGCCGTCGATCAGAACCCCCGGACATACCTCCTTTGCCTTTGCGGCAGCATTTTTCATCTTGTCCAGGTCATCTCCCTTGCCCGAACCAAAGGTGGAATAACTGAGAAATGCCACCTTGGGGTCTATGCCGAAAAGCCTTCCGCACTCGACCGTCTCCTTGCAGATCTCAACGAGATCGTCCTCGGAGGGCTTGATGTTTATGGCACAGTCAGCCATGGCCAGAACCTCGTTGTCTCCGGTCGCGGACGGTCTGACGAGGATGAAGCAGGAGGATACTATGTTGTTGCCCGGCTTTGTTTTTATTATCTGAAGGGCAGGACGCACGGTATCCGCGGTTGAATAGGTGGCCCCGCCCAAAAGGCAGTCGGCAACACCCATCTTGACCAGCATGGTCCCGAAATAATTGGTCCGGGAAATGGTCTCTTTTGCCATCTCGGGGGTCACGCCCTTTGCCTTGCGCAGTTCGTAAAAGGCATCTGCCATCTCATCGAACCTGTCATAGGTTTTCGGATCGATGATCTCGGCTCCCCTGATGTTGAAGCCTGCTTCCTCCGCTGCCAGATAGATCTCCTCCGGGTTGCCGAGGAGCACGGGCTTTAAAAAGCTGCTGGCCAGCAGACGGCTCGCCGCCTCAAGGATCCTGGGGTCTGCTCCTTCCGTAAATACTATCGTCTTGGGATCCTTTTTCAGTTTTTGGATCATTGCGCCAAAGCCAAACACTTTTTCACGCTCCTTTGTATCAGTTTTCTCAAGATCATCAGGTCAGGCATCTTCCGCACCGGCTCCTGCCTGCGCAGGTACCATGTGCCGCCTGACCTGATGCTGTTTTTTGATCACGCTTTCGGAAACTACAGTACATCGTTTCTGCGGATGTATCCCGGCTTGTCCGGGGTTGCGACTATGGTCTTGTCGGAAGTGATGTGCACGTATTTGTCCACCACCTGGTTTTCAAGATGAACTCCGTCGTCGATCTTTGCATGGCTCATGATGATGCAGTTTTTGATCACGACCCTGTTTCCGACCTCCACATTTCTGCCCATCACGCTGTTTTCGACCGTTCCCTCGATGAGGCAGCCGTTTGCCACCATGGAGTTTTTGACCGAGGATCCGTTGCAGTAACGCACGGGGCAGGCATCGGTGGTCTGGGTGTAGATGGGCCAGTCATCGGAGAAAAGCTCCTTTTGTGCGTTGATGTCAAGGAGGGCCAGATTGCTGTCAAAATAGCTCTTGAAATCGGTCACCACACTGAAATATCCCTTGTGCTGAATGCCCCTGATGTCAAGCTCCTCGTTTGCCTGATTGATGACATCCACAAGCCTCAATATGGAGGATGTCCTCTTTGCCTTGTTGATCAGTTCTATGAAAAGCTCGTTCTTCATGACGTAGGTATCCATGAAGATATTCTTTTCATCCACATTTCCCTCGTTCTTTTCGATGGACTTCACGCCCTTCTGGCGGTTCAGGTTCACTACCGTGCAGTTACGGTATTCCGTCTTTGCATTGTTCACTTTGTGATAGAGCACGGTGATATCTGCTCCGGATGCAACGTGGTCCTCAAGCAGCTTTTTGTAATCCTGCTTGAAGATCATGTGTCCGGGCGTGATGATCACGTACTGCTGGTGAACACGGCTGATAACGTCCATATTATCATAATATGCCTGGATATCGGTGTTGTAGATATCGTTCACGCGGCTGTCCTGGTTGAAGAGCAGCTGAAGGTTTCCGCGCTTTGAATTGATGTTGTAGATACGTCCGGAGCCCAGATGCTCTGCAAGCGACCTTGGATTCTGGCTCACATATACGTGGATGTTTTCGATATCGCTGTTGCTGAGGGATGATACCGGAAAATCTATGATGCGGTACCTGCCCAGAAATGAAAATGCGCTCACCGGCCTGAAATCCATCAACCCTTCAATATTGATGTGCGAGCCCGCCATCGTAACTATACCGTATGCCTTTGCCATATCACTTCACCCCCTCTACATCCTCTGCAACAAGGAGGATCTCTT
>JAFSWJ010000018.1 GCA_017444545.1 Lachnospiraceae bacterium | reverse complement strand
CGAATATCCGGAGGTGACGCTGAAGCTGCTTGCAGATAATTTCGGTTTTTCAAGGGCGGTAAATGAGGGGCTGAAGCTGTCTGAAGCTCCCTATGTCATACTGCTAAACAATGATACAAGAGCGGATAAGGGCTTTGTCGGAAGCCTCTATGAGACGGTGAGTGCGGACGGGAAGATCTTTTCCGCCTCCGCAAAAATGCTTTCCATGAAAGATCCCGGCAGGATCGACGGGGCGGGTGATCTTTACTGTGCCCTGGGATGGGCTTTTGCCAGAGGCAAGGGAAAAAGCAGAAACCGGTACAAAAAGCCCTGCAGGATATTTGCTTCCTGCGGAGGGGCATCCATATACAGCAGAAGGATCCTGGACGAGATAGGATGGTTTGACGAGTTTCATTTTGCGTATCTTGAGGACGTGGATATAGGGTACAGGGCAAGGATCATGGGCTACAAAAACGTCTATTGTCCTGAGGCGGTGGTATATCACGCAGGCTCTGCGGTCTCGGGCTCCAGATACAACGACTTCAAGATCAGACTTTCTGCCAGGAACAATATGTACATCATAATGAAGAACATGCCTGTATTGCAGATAATTCTGAACCTCCCTTTTCTGCTTGCGGGTTTTTTCATAAAGATAGTTTTTTTCACCGTGATAGGTCATGCAAGAGCATACCTTTCCGGACTGAAGAGGGGATATATACTGTGCCGGGAGGGCAGAAAATACCCCTATTCGAAGAAAAATCTGAAAAACTATGTTAGGATACAGCTTGAGCTCTGGCTTAATATATTCAAGAGGATCGCGGATTTCGTATGATCAAGGATAATCAGAGGCTTTTTAACAGACTGCATGTTGTGCTCGATGCGTTTGTGACTGCAGCCGCCTATATAGCTTCATATTTCATCAGGTTTGAATCGCCCATAGCCGACAGAAGGATCTATCATCTTCCTTTTGAGACATATATGGTCGCGCTTCCTTTTCTGGTACCCGTATGTCTGCTTTTGTACAACCAGTTTGATCTCTACAGTTCAAAGAGGGTTTCCGGAAGAAAAAGGGAATTCATAAACATAGTCTATGCAAATGCGATCCTTCTCATCGCCTTCATCTCCGTGCTCTATGTCATAAACCAGCCTGACTTTGCCCGTTCCATGATAGCGATATTCTTCTTTGTAAATGTCCTGGGCGAGACCTTTGTCAGAAACGCGGTCAGGTATCTGCTGCGCTTCATCAGGAGAAAGGGATATAATCTCAAGTACGTGCTCCTGGTGGGTTATTCAAAATCCGCCGAGGAATACATAAACAGGATCAGGGTCAATCCCCAGTGGGGCTACGTTGTCAGGGGGATCCTTGATGACAGGGTTGAGGCCGGCACCATGTACAAGGGAGTCAAGGTTCTGGGAAGCATAGGAAATCTGGATATCATCCTGCCGGAAAACAAGCTGGACGAGATAGCCATAACCCTGAGCCTTGATGAATACGGAAAGCTTGAAAGGATAGTTAGCCTTTGTGAAAAGAGCGGGGTTCATACGAAATTCATCCCTGATTACAACAGAGTCATACCCTCAAAGCCTTATATGGAGGATCTGGACGGTCTTCCCATCATAAACATCAGGCATGTACCTCTGACCAATACCATGAATGTCATTGCAAAGAGGATAGTGGATATCATAGGTTCCATTTTTATTCTGATCCTTTTTTCACCCATCATGCTGATATCCGCGATAGCGGTGAAGCTTTCATCCCCCGGCCCCGTGATCTTTTCACAGGAGAGGGTGGGACTGCATAATAAGACCTTTAAGATGTATAAATTCCGTTCCATGGAGGTACAGAAGCCTGACAAGGAGGCAAAAGCCTGGACGGTAAAGAATGATCCGAGGGTAACAAAGGCAGGCAGGGTGCTCCGTATGACCAGCATGGACGAGCTGCCCCAGTTTTTCAATGTGCTTAAAGGGGATATGAGCATAGTAGGTCCGAGACCTGAAAGACCTCAGTTTGTGGATGAATTCAAGGAATCCATACCCAGATACATGGTAAAGCACCAGGTCAGACCGGGTGTCACCGGATGGGCCCAGGTGAACGGACTCCGGGGTAACACATCCATCAGACGCCGTATAGAATATGATATCTATTATATTGAGAACTGGACCATGATGTTTGATCTCAAGATAATGCTCATGACGGTGTTCAAGGGATTCATCAACAAGAATGCCTATTGAGACGGGAAAGTCTCTTTCCTTTCCTGAATCCGAGATATCTGGCGGCACAGAACAGGAGAAATTTCGGAAGAAGCAGGAGCTTTCCTTCATCCGAAAGCATCTTTATACCTGTCTTTACAAACCTCCTTCCCTCACTTTCGGAGGATATTCCTTCAAATACCTCAGGATGCTCTGCCTGAGAGATACCAAGATCGATATTTCTGCGGTACTGTTCAAGGAGGGTATAGTCATGGCTGTGATAAACCCTTGCAGATGATGCATAATAAATGAAATAGCCGGCTCTCACGGCTTTTGAGGCGTAGATCATGTCTTCATTAAACATGGTCTCATCCACAAAGCCGCCAAGCTGGTCAAAGATCTCTCTTTTGTAGCAGGCACAGGCATTTGAGCAGAAAAAGGTCTTCACACCGAGACTTTCCAGGTCCTGAAGTCCTTTTTTTCTGTCTTCTGACGGATAGTTGTAGATCCTGTTGATGCGCTCAAGGGTGGAACAGCCATCCTTCGGAAGCTGCCTGGCATAGGATACAGCGGTCCTTTCGTCTGACATCGGTGCTAAAAGTGAGCTGATGAGCTTTTCATCTGCCGGGAGAGCATCCATTGTCATAAATACAAGATAAGGCGCATCGCTGTACGATGCCGCCTCATTCCGTGTTTTTCCGTGATAAAAATCCTCTTTTATTATATTATGGATCTCAATGCCGTCGAAAACTGAAGACAGATCAGGGAGAGTATCATCTCCCTCATCCAAAGTGTTCATGATGATGATCTTTTGCGGTCTGATATCCTGGGATGCAAGCTTTTTTATGACATCAGCAAATTCCGCACCCGGCCTGTAGACCGGTATGACTATATCCACGCATATGCTCATGCCCTGTCATACCCCGTAGCTGCTTCGGTCGTTTTTTATCTTGTTGCTGAGTTCCCTGACAATGGTGGTGGGAACATAGCCCGCCTCATCAAAAAAGAACTGGTGAAGCTTTATCACATTATTTTCAAGATCGTCGGCAACAACGCTGCTTCCGGCCTTGCCCATGTTTCCGGTTACCCTGTCAAAGGGAAAGCCGCCTGTATCCACCACATTGAGAGTGGCGGCGCGGGAGGCATATTCCGCAAATTCGGAAGCGGTCATGCTGGTCTTCACCTTTGGAAGTACATCATTTATTATCTGATTGAGAGTTGCGGGATTTGAGGCCTTTGCCTTGAGGGCGATCTGCTGCAATACAGCCCGCTGTCTTTCGGTACGTCTGAAATCATCGCCTCTGGTGTATCTGATCCTGCAATAGGCAGTGGCCTGCAGACCGTTTAATGTCTGGAGTCCCGGAGTTGTCACGGGAATGATCTTTTCGCCGGTGGGCTTGCCGCCGCCGAGTCCCTGTACGATACTGGTCTGATAATCGTTCAGGAAGGGTATCT
>JAFSWJ010000159.1 GCA_017444545.1 Lachnospiraceae bacterium | reverse complement strand
GTGCTCCTCCGAATCGATGTGCTTGATATCAAGCATCACCAGATCCGTATACTTCATCAACTCCTCAAATTTAGAAAAGAACGGCTCTTTAGTGGTATAGGGCTGGCCGCAGGTATCCAGGCAGGTGTTGATATTTCTCTCGTGAGCCTTTCTGAAAAGTTCCGTCAGGAAATCGATCTGAAGCAGGGCCTCGCCGCCGCTGACGGTGATCCCGCCTTCATCCTTCCAGTAGGATCTGTATCTTTCCGCCTTGTCAAGGATCTCGTCAGCCTCCATGAAAAGCTCCGTCTCCTTTGCCCATGTATCGGGATTGTGACAGTATTTACATCTCATGTCACAGCCCTTCAGAAAAATCAGATATCTGATCCCGGGTCCGTCTACAGAACCGAATGACTCCAGTGAATGGATCGCTCCCTTCATATGATACCTCCTTGAATACTATAGTGGGACAGGGGACGTATCTGTGTCCCAGATTTATGTCAACCGCTGGGCGGTTCCTGTTATTCGCATATACGGCAAATTCAGATTTACATAAAAGTGGGACAGAGAAACGTCCCCTGTCCCACTTATTTGTGCTCGAAAAAACCTCGCACCAGAATTACAGGCGCTTATGGCAGGTTCTTGCGATAACATCATCCTGCTGCTCTTTGGTCAGGCTGATGAACTTGACAGCATATCCTGAAACACGGATGGTGAAGCTAGCGTACTCAGGCTTCTCAGGATGAGCCTGTGCATCAAGCAGCTTCTCTGTTCCGAATACGTTGACGTTGAGGTGGTGAGCGCCGTTCTTGAAGTAGCCGTCCATTGCGCTGACCAGATTCTTGATCCTCTCAGGCTCGTCATGTCCGAGAGCATCAGGGCTCATTGTCTGTGTATTTGAGATACCGTCAAGAGAGTACTCATAAGGTATCTTTGCAACAGAGTTGAGTGATGCCAGAAGTCCGCTCTGCTCTGCACCGTATGAAGGTGATGCTCCGGGTGCGAAAGGCTTGTAAGCTTCTCTTCCGTCAGGTGTTGCTCCTGTAGCCTTGCCGTAAACCACATTTGATGTGATGGTAAGGATGGAGGTTGTAGGCTCGGAATTACGATAGGTGTGATACTTCTTTACCTTTGTGATGAAGGTCTTGAGCAGCCATACGCCGATCTCGTCAGCCCTGTCATCATCATTTCCGTATTTAGGGAACTCTCCGGTAGTCTCAAATCCGGTTGCGATACCGAACTCATCACGGAGAACCTTTACCTTTGCATACTTGATGGCTGAAAGTGAGTCGATAACGTGTGAGAAGCCTGCGATACCTGTCGCAAAAGTTCTCCTCAGGTCAGTATCGATGAGAGCCATCTCAGCTGCCTCATAATAATACTTGTCGTGCATATAGTGGATGAGGTTCAGGATGTTGACATACAGTCCTGCCAGCCAGTCAAGCATGATGTCATACTTGTGCATAACCTCATCATAATCAAGATACTCGGAGGTGATGGGAGCAAGCTCCGGTCCGACCTGCATGGGCTTTCCGGCCTTGTCCTTGTGCTTCTCGTCCTTGCCGCCGTTGATAGCGTACAGGAGAGCCTTTGCAAGGTTTGCACGTGCTCCGAAGAACTGGATTTCCTTTCCTGTCTGGGTAGCGGATACGCAGCAGCAGATGCTGTAATCATCGCCCCAGATAGGCTTCATGACATCATCGTTCTCATACTGGATCGAAGAGGTCGTGATCGAGATGTGAGCGGCATAGTTCCTGAAGTTCTCGGGAAGTCTCTCTGTATAGAGGACAGTGAGGTTGGGCTCAGGTGAAGGACCCATGTTCTCGAGAGTATGAAGGAAACGGTAATCATTCTTTGTTACCATGTGGCGTCCGTCCATACCGATACCGCCCATCTCAAGGGTTGCCCATACGGGATCGCCTGAGAACAGCTGGTTGTAGGACTCGATACGTGCGAACTTGACCATCCTGAACTTCATCGTCAGGTGATCGATGAGCTCCTGAGCCTCGCTCTCGGTGAGGGTGCCTTCCTTCAGGTCTCTTTCCATATAGATGTCAAGGAAGGTTGAGATACGTCCTACCGACATAGCAGCGCCGTTCTGTGTCTTGATGGCTGCAAGATATCCGAAGTACAGCCACTGTACTGCTTCCTTTGCGTTCTTTGCAGGCTGTGAGATATCGAAGCCGTAGATCTTTGCCATATCCTTCATGCCGTTCAGAGCCCTGATCTGCATCGTGATCTCTTCTCTAAGACGGATGATATCATCTGTCATATCGCCGTGTCCGCAGTTCTTGAAATCTTCTTTTTTCTTTGCGATGAGGTAATCGATACCGTAAAGAGCAACTCTTCTGTAATCGCCTACGATACGTCCTCTTCCGTAGGTATCCGGAAGACCTGTTACTATATGTGTATGACGTGCAGCCTTCATCTCATCTGTGTAAGCATCGAAAACTGCCTGGTTGTGGGTCTTGTGATACTCATTGAAGATCTGGTCATACTTCTCATTTACCTTGTAGCCGTACTGTTCGGCAGCTTCCTGTGCCATCTTGATACCGCCGTAAGGCATGAATGCTCTCTTTAAGGGCTTGTCTGTCTGAAGACCTACGATCTTTTCAAGATCCTTCATGCTCTCATCGATGTAGCCGGGGCCGTATGCCGTCAGGCTTGAAACGATCTCTGTCTCGCAGTCAAGGACTCCGCCCTTGTCACGCTCAGCCTTCTGCAGTTCCTGAAGCCTTCCCCAAAGCTTGTTTGTAGCTTCCGTAGGTCCCTCAAGGAATGACTCGTCTCCATCGTACTGGGTGTAGTTGAGCTGGATGAAATCACGTACATTGACGTCATCTACCCAGTGGCCTTCCTTAAACCCTCTCCACTCGTCTCTCATGTTTTTTCCTCCTTTTGTGTGCCGGATAACGCCGGCAATCGTTTATCAACTTTGTTAAATATTAAACTATCACAGGAAGTCCAATATGTCAAGGACTTTGTTAAATAAATAACACAAGCCGAAACCCCAGTATTCATCAGGGTTCCGGCTGTTTTTCAACCTGTTTTTAAATGTATAAAATTAAGAACAATTTGTTAACAAATCCTAAACATTGTTAAGGTTTTCACAAACTTTTTTGAATACCTCGAGGTATTCCGCGTAATTATTCCTGATGAAATCAAGGGCTTTTTCCGTTTCGTTTTCCGCTATGATATCCTTTGCGCAGTTCTCCATCTGAAGGGAAAACTCCGAAAAGGCATTGGCTCCCACGGTCTTTGACGAGGATTTGAGCTTGTGGACCTGGGTCCTGTATTCGGTCCAGTTTTCCGTTTCAAACGCCTCGTTCAGGGCATCTATGCTGGACTGTTCCTCCGAAAGATAGGCTTCTATCACCGCCCTGTAGATATCCTCTGTTTCACACATCATCAGCCCGGTCGCGTTGTCGATGGCATCTCTTGAATCCATGGTTTCCCCGTCCTTTCCGGCATCTGTGCCTATGTCCTTCACTTCCGCATCTTCCTTTTCACTGTCTTTCTTTTCAGGCGCAGGATCCTTTTTTTCGATCCCTCCCCTTATGTATTTCTTCAGGATGCTCTCAAGATCTCCGAACCTGAAGGGCTTTGCCAGATAGCCGTCAAAGCCGTATTCGCTTATGTATCTCTCCTTCTCACCGCTTATGGCGTTTGCGGTCATAACCACAACAGGGGTGTCCTTATTAAGCGAATATCTTTCCGGATCGCCTCTGACGATCGAAAGCACCACATCTCCCGTCATGTTCGGCATCATATGGTCGAGCAGGATCAGATCGTATTTATTATCAGCGATCATAATAAGGGCTTCCTGTCCCGACTCCGCCGAATCAGTCACCACCCCCAGCCTGCCGAGAAAGCTTTTTGCAACGGTGATGTTCGTGGTGGTGTCATCGACCACGAGGATCCTTGCTCCCGCAAAGCTGCTGCCGTCACCCGGCGACACAGTCTTTTTCTTTTCAACCACATGATCGGAAAGCTTTTCGTTTCCGATCACCTGCTGCGGCACGTGAAGCGAAAAGGTCGAGCCCTGACCGTAGACGCTTTTGACGCTGACGGTCCCGCCCATCATGGTGACGATGTTCTTTACTATGGAAAGTCCGAGGCCGGTGCCCTGGATGTAGTGGGTCTTTTCCATGTCAAACCTGTCAAAGGCGTTGAATACATGCTCTATATTCTCTTCCCTTATTCCGATGCCGGTATCGGTCACATCGATATCGTAATACACCGTATCACCCTGCGTCGTTCCCCTGACCTTCAGGGTTATCTTTCCGCTTTCCGTATATTTGACGGCATTGTTCAGGAGATTCACGATCATCTGCCTCACCCTCACCCTGTCGCCGTTCACATATCCCGGCATGGAAAGATCTATGTCCGGTTCAAAAAGAAGACCCTTTCCCTTTGAGATCATGCTGCAGTTGGTGCACAACTCATCCAAAAGTTCCATCATATGATAGGGCGCATTTATTATATCCATCTTGCCGGATTCGATCTTTGATATATCAAGGATGTCATTTATCACGTACATCAAAGCCTCTCCGGATTCCCTGATCCTTTCGGAATAAAACTCCGCCTTTTCCACCTTTGCGCTGTCGGGGATCGAAGGATCCTCCAGCTCCATCCGGGTCAGCTCGTTCATTCCCAGCACCGCATTAAGGGGTGTTCTGATCTCGTGGGACATGGATGAAAGAAAGTCCGTTTTTGCCTTGCTGGCTGCCTTTGCAGCCTTTTCCGCCTCCGCAAGCTTCCTGTTTGATTCAAGGAGTCTGTGGTAATCAGGGGTTTCAAGCAGGGTATAGAGTACGTACAGTCCCACGGTTATGGAAAATGAGACCAGCAGCACCTTGTCATTTGTGATACCCTGCAACGTCGCGCCCATGGTTACGATAAGGTGCGTTGTCAGAAGCGTGTAGAATTCCCTAGCAGTCAGCTTCTTCCTGAAAAAGATGATTGCTGCAATGCCTGCCAGAAGATACAACAGCGGCGCACCGTAGCCCATGAACATCATCAGCGGCCCGCCCTTTGCGACTCCGTCCTCAAACTCAAACATATATTTGAAGATCAGGTCTCCGATGAGGACCAGATGAAATATGATAACAATAACGGCGTTCACGATATCATAGATCTTCATCTGTTTTTTGTGCCCGTCTTTCATGACCATGAAAAGAGTATATCTGTTGAAATACATAGAACACATCAGCATGGTGGAATAATTGACCAGAGCCAGCACCCTCCTTGCGGTATCGGGGGTCTCGCTCCTTGCAAAGGCCACCGCGGAGATAAGCTCGGACAGACAGCCGATGAGGGCCATGATCCCGGTGATCCTCATCATTCTGCTGGTCTTTTTTAAATCTGCCTTGTTAATAAAAGAAAAAATCAGGAAAAGGACCATGAAAGCTATGGCCGCAAATGAAAAATAGTAGTTTCCCGGTGTGAATCCCTCTCCGTAGGTCATATGTACCGTCTCCCTCAAAAGCGAGTCGTGGTTTTTTTT
>JAFSWJ010000017.1 GCA_017444545.1 Lachnospiraceae bacterium | reverse complement strand
TGCCATAGCCCTTGCAGTCAGCAAAAGCCCGAAGGTCGAAAAGATATACTGCTGTCCGGGAAATGCCGGTATAGCACGTATTGCCGAGTGTACCGACATCAAGGCAATGGAATTTGACAAGATCGTCTTTCATGCAAAGGAAAAAAAGGTGGATCTGGTCATAGTCGGTCCGGATGATCCTCTGGTGGGCGGACTTGTGGATGCCCTGGAGGAAGCAGGGATCCGTGCCTTCGGACCCAGGAGAAATGCCGCCATCATCGAGGGATCAAAGGCTTTTTCCAAGGAACTGATGAAAAAGTACGATATCCCCACCGCGCAGTATGCTACCTTTGAAAATGCGGCGGATGCGCTCAAATATCTGGACAGCGCTAAATTTCCCACAGTCCTCAAGGCAGACGGACTGGCTCTCGGAAAGGGAGTGCTCATCTGCAACACTCTTGATGAGGCAAGGAACGGCATAAAGGAGATAATGCTTGACAAGAAGTTCGGGACGGCGGGCAACAAGGTCGTCATTGAGGAGTTTCTTGAGGGACGCGAGGTTTCGGTTTTGACCTTCTGTGACGGCAAGACCATCAAGGTGATGAGCTCCGCCCAGGATCACAAAAGAGCCCTTGACAATGATGAGGGTCTCAATACGGGAGGAATGGGAACCTTTTCACCATCACCCTTTTATACCAAAAAGGTGGATGATTTCTGCAAAAAAAATATATACAAGCCCACGGTGGATGCCATGGCAGCTGAGGGCAGACCCTTCAAGGGAGTCATCTTTTTCGGCCTGATGCTGACAAAGGACGGACCGAAGGTGCTTGAGTACAACGCCAGGTTCGGAGATCCCGAGGCACAGGTGGTGCTTCCGAGGATGAAAAATGATATCATAGATGTCTGTGAAGCCTGTATAGACGGAACACTTTCAAAGCTGAAGCTGGAATTTGAGGACAATGCAGCCGTATGCGTAGTGCTTGCATCAAAGGGATATCCCTTGAAATATGAAAGAGGCTTTGTGATAAAGGGGCTCGAAAGCTTTGATGACAAAGACGGCTATTATTGCTTCCATGCCGGGACAAAAAAGACCACGAAGGGGATAGTTACAAACGGAGGCAGAGTGCTGGGTGTGACGGCAAAGGGGGAAACATTGAAAAAAGCCCGTGCCAATGCCTATGAAGCAGTGAAATGGATAGATTTTGACAACAAGTACTGCAGATCGGATATCGGAAAGGCCATAGACGAGGCCTGAAAACAGTTTTCACCGAAAATTCACATTATCAGTATATATTAGAGTGAGGGAGATCATATGAGAGGAAGCAGTTTATCAACAAGAATAAAGGCGGTGCTGCTGGCAGCGGCAGTATTTGCGGCGGCGATGCCCTTTGGCGCGAATGTAAAGGTATTTGCCGAGGAAGGTGCCGATCCTGAGGTTACGGAAGAAGGCGAGTCCCCTGTAGATGAGGAGATACCGGTTGACGGAGAGATCCCTGCGGATGTGGGTGCGGAAGATGCGCTGTCGGATATGTCCCAGGGTACGGGTGTGACCCCCGGCACCATTCTTGCAAACAACGGACTTTATATAGCAAACACCTTTCCGGATTCGATGATGCCGGCAGGCTTTCACAGGCAGACGGTCGCCTATCAGGGACAGAACATCGATCTGGCATATATGGACAATTCCGATGCGGTGGTACTGGCTTATCTGACAGATGTGACCGGAGCCGTGGGTGACTTTTATCTTTGCGATACCGCTACTGCGACCATGTCTGATTATGTCAGACTCGAGGGCGGGAACGGTGCATATCTCATCATCCTCGATCCGGGCGACAACATCAATCCTCCCACAGGTTTCAAAAAGGCCGTGCTGAATGTGGATAATAAAAACGTGACGGCATGGACCCTGCCTGACGGAACGACAGATGAGGAAGAGGACAAAAAGGACAAGAAAAAGAAGGAAGGAAAGATAAAGTTTACCGAGACGGTTTATGCGGGAGATCTGGGACTTGGCATCGGAGCAGGTTCATCGGATGCGGGCACAGGCGAGGCTCCGTCAGCCGGTCTTCCGGAGACGACGGACACGGCAACCGTTGTGGACAACTCCTATGTTGACGGAACAACAGTGGACAATGCTTCCTACGCTGACGCAGCTGCAGCAGAGGTTGCTGCGGCAAATGTCCAGGTTGATGCTGCCGGTTTTGTGAAGGCTCAGCCCTCAGAGTTCTTTCTGATCTACGGAGTTGATTATAACGGAGCCCAGGGCTTTTTCCTCTATGATACTCTCGGACATACATATCAGAGATATCTGGAGATGGATACAGGCGAGAGCGAGGCAACGGAAAAATACAGAAAGAGCGCTCAGATCAGGCTCTTCATCATAGCAGGTCTCATCCTGTTTTCGGTGGTTTTGATCTTCATCATCGTGAACATGTCATTAAACGGCAGGAGAGGCGGAAGAAACCTTGACGAAGATGATGTCGAGGAGATGAAGAGACGTGTCCGAAAGAAGGAAGTCTCCTCAATACGCAAAAACGGCGGACGCAGATATCCCCAGGACGACGATGCCTATGAAGAGGAGAATGAAGCTGACGGCTTCTACGGTCAGGATGCCGGCTACGGCTACAACAACGTGAGCATGCAGGGTGACTATCCTGAGCAGGGAGAGGACATCAGGTATTATGACAGAGGCGATTCCCGTACGGGACGCGGAGTCCAGAGGAATGTGGGACGTGCTCCCGAAAGAGTAAGTAATGCAAGACCGGGCGTCAGGACAGAGGCAAGACCCGGTGTGAGAACGGAGGCAAGGCCCAATCCCAATGTGAGGACGGAGGCAAGACCTCAGGTGAGGACCGAGAGAAGACCCTATCCGCCTCAGGAGGATCAGGGCTATGCGGATCCCGGCATGCAGTCAGATCCCGGATACGGAAATCAGGGCTATCCCGCCGATCCCGGAATGGGCGGAGGATACAATCCCGGAGGCAGACAGGATATAGACCTGGATGATGATTTCAATTTCGACTTCATCAAGCCCGGGAAATGACCTCCTGAAAGCCCCGGTGAAGACAACGTCATTAAGGTAAGCAATTCATAGAGTAAATGCGCGAGCAGGGCGCTAAACGTCCAGTGGACGTTTGTTCAGCGCCGACCGGAGCGGAGCGTAGAACCCCGTGCCGAGCACCTACCGGAGCGCAAGGTACGGGAGGTGGCCTGCGGGAGCAAGAGCCAATACGAGAAATGCTTTGGTTAATGACATTGCTGTTCAAGAGGTTTTTATGAAGGCAAGGAAAAGATTAAAAATTCAAATGACGCTGTTGCTGTGTCTTGCGCTTTTGGCGCACCCGGCAACAGCGTTTGCCGTTTCGGAAAACGAGACTTCACTGTCGCAGGATGCAGCTGTGGTCTTTGCAGATGAGGTTTCTGCTTCCGAAAACGGGTCTGAGGGCACGTCTTCAGATGATACGGTACCTGTTTCGTTGTCAGATGATGAGGTGCCGGAGGATGCGGCATCAGGAGATGAAACAGCGGTATCGGAGGATGAGGTCTGCGTGTCAGAAGATGAGATCCCTGTTTCGGAGGATGCGGTATCAAAAGCAGAGGTTCCCTCATATGATGAAGAGATCGGGGAATTAAACGGTATCCTTTCAAACGGAGGTGTTTACGGAGTCATCATAGCCGCCGGCGGCTGCCATCTTTTTGAGGAGCCGTCAGAGTCCGCAAAGGTGACGGCAAAGCTTTCCTGTGCGGATACGGTTTTATTATGGAAGGCCGTGTATGAGGAGAAGGAACTGTGGTTTGAGGTCTCATCCTTTGAAGGTGAAACGGAGCACAGAGGGTTTTTGAAAAGACGGGACTTTGTCTGTGTAGACGGTGATTTTTGTGAATGGGAGAACAGGAAAGGAGCGGTTGAAAGGGATGCTGTTAACATTATGTCAACCGAAGGATCCGGGATCTTTTCCGCTGATATCCTTGAAAGCCAGGCGCAGGAATCCTTTGAAAACTTCCCGCTTTCTTACAGGGACAAGCTTTCTGCCCTGCACGCAAGCCGTCCGAACTGGGTCTTTGTGCCGCAAAGGCACAGCGTGACCACCCTTGATGAGGCGGTTGCCGGAGAATACGCCGACAGGAACAGGAACTGGATACCGAAGTCGGCTCCCGATTCCTTCAGGGAGGGAGCTGCGGATGCAAGCGGATACTGGTTCTATGCGTCAAGGACGGCGATAAAATACTACATGAATCCCATCAATTTCTTTGATGAGGGTCATATCTTCATGTTCGAGCAGCTGGCCTACAATTCAAAATATCATACAAGCGACGGGGTGCAGAGCATCCTGGACAATACCTTCATGAGCGGAAAGATACCGGGGGATGCAAAGTCGAGGACCTATACGGAAGCCTTCATGGAGATCGGGAAAAACAGGAATTTAAGCCCCTATCACCTGGCATCAAGGGTGAGGCTTGAGCAGGGAGTAGACGGAACCTCTCCGTTGATATCCGGCACTTATCCCGGTTTTGAGGGATATTATAACTATTTCAATATCAAGGCATCGGGGACGACCGATGAGGAAGTATGGAGAAGCGGTCTGACCTATGCAAAAGCGCAGGGCTGGAATACCAGGTTTAAATCCCTGAACGGGGGAGCGGGCTTCCTCGGAAATAATTATATAGGTGTGGGGCAGGATACGGGCTATCTTGAAAAATGGGATCTCATCGATCCTCTATATACGCATCAGTATATGCAGAATGTCATGGCTCCCTTTACGGAGGCTGCCACCACCTATAACCAGTACAAAAGCGCGGGAACCTTAAAGAATGCCTTTGTGTTCAAGATCCCGGTGTTTGACGATGCAAAGGATCCGGATGCGATACCCCCTGATTCCGTCACAAAGTTTACACCCTCAGTGACCCTGACCCAGATATCAAAGCCCAATCTGTTTTTTGCGGATGATGAAGCATCAGGCTTTGCCAGATTCCGCGTGACATCAAATTTTGATATCAAGAGGATCGTGGACAGGGAAAAGACAAGGGAAAATGCGGCAGGTGATCCTTACTTTGCCGTCAGCTCCTTTGAAAACGGGATACTGACTTTGAAGACCGTAGACCGCAAACCGTCCAGCTCAAAGGAAACCTACAGAAAGATCTTCATAGAGGTTTCAGGTGATGCGGTAACCGGGGATGTGACCGTAAATCCGGGAATCGAGGTCAAAAGAGCATTTGAAAAGCCTGTGATAAAGGCGGGAGGAGCCTTGTTTATCGAGGGCTTTGACAGCGCGGTTTCCATGCTGAACGATGCCTCAAAAAATCCGGTGAAGCTTCCGGAGGATACGAAGGTGACCTGCGATGATCCCGGCATTACATGCTTCGTGGATACCGCAAAGAGCAGGATCATCCTTCAAAGGACGGCTACATTTGAGCCTGGGAAAAAGACGTTTTTATTATCATCGGCTGCATGGGCAGGGACCATCAAGGTCACGGCGAATGTAAAGGATGCGCCAAAGCCTTCCGTATCGCTGCAAAAAAGCTCTGCCGTCATAAACACAAACGTGCCGGCAGAAAAGGGACCCGTTGATACCAGGATAATAAGGACCGAAGGCTTTGCGACTGACATCGATGTATCGGTCAGCGGTGCGAATGCGAAGACCAGGGAAGCACTTGGTACCACTGTTTCCGCTGCATATGCTGACGGGGTGCTTTCCGTTTCGGCGATAGGAGCAGGTCCCGAACCGGGAAATTTTGTCCTGAAGCTTACGCCCTCATACAGGGGCGGCGACGGACAGATGTATCCTTTGAAGGCATTGAAGTTTACCGTGAAGGTGACGGACAGGGAGCTGTCGTCTGCTCTGGGGCTTAAAAAATCCGGGACCATCAATACGGTAAACAGGGAGTATTCCTGTGTCAAATACGTGCCGGCAGTCGCTAATACGGGCTGCACAGCCGTATCGTGCGTTTCTATCGAAAATGCTGATGCGGCGTCCCTGTTTGATGCAGACTTTCTTGAAAAGGGAGATATCGCTCCGGACAGGAGTGTTGTGACAAATAATGCAGGTACGATAGTGATAAGCGCAAAGGAGAGCGTGTCGCTAAACAGCGGACAAAATTATCCCGTCGTGCTTGACGTCACCATGAAAAACGGAGTGGTGATACAAAAGGAACTGAAGGTCAGGCCGGTACAGAAGCCGGCAAAGATATACTGTGATCTGAAAAAGGCCACCATGACGCGCCAGACAAGCACCAGCCGCAATATCGCCATCATCAGCAAAGGAGGGACACCGAAAAATACCGTGATAAAGAGTGTGGTGTTAAAGGATGACAATGCCGGAAGGTTCTTTACGCTTGAGGAAACCGGTGCGGTCAACGGCAGTGCAAGGCGGTTTGAGGGTCTTTTGAGGCTTACGGATACGTCCGTCAAAAACGGAACCTACAAGGTGAAGTTTCTGGTGACGCTTGTGGACCATGCACAGAATGTGAATCCCGTGACGGTTACGACGACTATCAGGGTGAAATAAAAAAGTGCTTGACAACATAATTATATTTGATACAATATAATTGCTTCAAATGTGACAAGGGGACAGTCCCCCTGTCACCTTTTTAAGGAGATGCGTATGGAAAGGTATGATATAGCGATAGTCGGTACCGGGCCTGCAGGCGTGAGTGCAGCGATCACGGCGAAGATCAGAAACAAAAAGGTTCTGCTCATAGGAGACGGGGATCTGACAAAAAAGATGAGACAGGCCCACGAGATAAACAATTATCCGGGCTTCCCGAAGGTGAAGGGAGAGGATCTGGCACGCGCGATGTCTGAACACCTGAAACAGATGGAGATCGATATCACCGAGGTGAAGGTGGTAAACATTTATGCCATGGGCAAATACTTTTCTCTCCAGACTACGGGTGACACCTTTGAAGCATTTTCCGTCATCATCGCGACCGGTGTGATGCCGGGAAAGATGATCGAAGGCGAGGAGGCCCTGGTGGGAAGCGGAGTCAGCTACTGCGCAACCTGCGATGCACCGCTTTATAAAGGCAAGGATGTGATCGTGGCAGCCTACGGAAAGGAAGAGGAAAAGGAGGTAGCCTTTCTGGCGGAGGTTGCAAAGGAAGTGATCCTCTTTCCCGTATATAACGGCGAGCCCGAAGGACTTCCCTCAAATGTCAGGGTGGTAAAGGAAGTGCCGTCACTGATAAAGAGAGAGGGACCGAAGATGGTGCTTTCCACATCACAGGGAAATACCTATGAGACCGACGGGATCTTCGTTTTGAGGGAAAGCGTATCCCCCGGTGCACTGGTTCCGGGCCTTGCGACGCAGGGCGCGCACATAGAGGTTGACAGGCAGATGAAGACGAACATAAAAGGGCTTTTTGCCTGCGGGGACATCACGGGCAGACCCTATCAATATATCAAATCTGCCGGAGAAGGGAATGTGGCGGCACTCTCTGCGGTCGATTATCTTGCAGAGAACTGAACGGGTGTACCGGCAAGCAAAACAGGACTTGGGTCCGATCAGAGAAAAGAATAAAGGAGGTTTTATTATGGTAAAGGTGATAGGAGCAGATCAGTTTGATGAGGTGAAGAACGCGGATGTGGCAGTGGTGGACTTTTCCGCAACCTGGTGCGGGCCCTGCAAGATGATGGCACCCGTGCTCGAGGAGATATCCGAAGAGTATGAAGGAAAGGTTGCATTCTTTAATATGGACGTGGATGAGAATCAAGAGATAGCCGCTTCCTACGGTATAAACAGCATCCCCAATCTCATTTTGTTCAAAAAGGGAGAAAAGGCAGGCGAAAGCGTGGGCTTCAAGCCGGGAGAGGCATTGAAGGCATGGATCGACGCAAATCTGTGAGAACGCTGATCATTGCAAAGACAGCTTGAGTTTCAGTATCCTTTGGAGCGAATCATCGATTCGCTCCTCTTTTATCTCTCCGGTCTTTACGGCATCCTTCAGCGCATTTACGGCGCTTTCAAGGTCTTCCGGCATGAGGATGATATCGGCTCCGGCCTTTATTGCCATTTTCACGGCTTCCGGGACGGTGTAATTATCCGTGACGGATTTCATCTGGAGTGAATCAGTGATGACGACTCCGTCGTAGCCCATCTTTTCACGCAGGATGGCATTTATCATCACATCGGAAAGAGAGGAGGGAGTGTCGTCGCCGGTCAGCAAAGGTGCCGAGATATGCCCTGCCATGATGAGCTTTGCACCGTTTTCTGCGGCATTTGCAAAGGGGATGAAACCGGAATCGTCAAGCTCCTTTTCCGTTTTTCTCGTGGAGGCAAGTCCCAGATGGGTATCGGTCTCTGTATCGCCCAGACCCGGGAAATGCTTGAAACAGGGGATGATACCCGACTCTTCAAGCCCCTTTGCGTATTGAAGTGAAAGCTTTGAGACTTCATCCGGCTCAGCACCAAAGGACCTTGTTCCTATGGCGGAGTTTTCACTTGAGGTCACCACATCGGCAACCGGAGCAAAGTTCAGATTGAACCCGTACTCCTTCAGATAGCTGCCTGTTTTGAGACCCGCATCATATACGGTATCGGCTGCATTGTCCGAAAGAGACATATCATACATGGAGGGAAAGCGGGGTACATCGAATTTATCGTTTGAAGCAATACGGGTGATACTCCCGTTCTCCTCATCTATACAGAGAAACAGGGGAGGCATGCCAAGTTCTTTCGCAAATTCCGATGTGTTTTTCAGCATTTCCCCAAGCTGGTCCGGATCGATGATATTTGCCTCAAAATAGATGATGCCGCCCACGGGATACTTTTCAAGTGCTGCCTTTGTTGCATCCCGGGCAGCGGTGGTATTTTCAACTCCCGTCAGGTCATCAGCCTTGACGATAAACAGCTGACAGATCCTTTCATCAAGCGACATGCTCTCTATCAGTTCCTTCACTTTCTGATCCTCCTGTGAGATCTCCGGAGCGGACACGGTATCGGGATCTGCCTCGTTTTCGGAGACATACCAGTCGATTTCAGGTTCATTTTCAGGTTTTTCGGTTTCTTCCGCAACCTGTGGGACCGGCTCTTTTTCCGCGGTTTTCTGTTGCTGTTCCTTTGCCTTCATCAGCAGGATCTGAGCCGCATAATAAATTCCCACGGATACCACACCCAGGATAAGCAGTGTGATGACCGCAGTCATGATCCTCTGTCTGACTATTTTTTTGTGCTTTTCACTGTTTCTGTTCATGAAAGAAGGTCCGGACCGCTTTCTTATACCACAATCTGACACATTATCACTACGGAATAAATTTATCAGAGATTATTGTTAAATACCATACCCATTTTCCCAAGCCCTATATATCGTTGGGGCAGTTATCGTTACGGTAAAGATATTTGCCGGGAAGGGGTCTTTCTTTGATGTAATTATTCGCCAAAAAGGCGTATAATGATCGGAGAAATATCAAATGAAAAGGACAGGTCATGAGACAGGAACGGATCACAAGCATAGACGAGCTTTTGCAGTTCGTGAATGAACTGGCCGACAGGCACGGGCTCAATCTCTGGTACAGGGGCGAGGATGACTCCACGCTTTCACTGATACCTTCAATACAGCGTACTCAAAAAAGGATCGATGCCGAGCGCTTCATAACAAATGATTTTTACATCAAGGCACGTCAGATCATGAACAATCCGCCGGACAAGAAGAACTATGCCGGCTGGGTTGCGATCATGCAGCACTACGGCCTTCCGACCCGGATGCTTGACTGGAGCAAATCCCCTCTGATCGCATCATTTTTTGCAACTGAGACGCATATGACGGTACCCGACAAAGACGCGTGTGTATGGGTGCTTTCGCCGATGTCACTTAACGAATCGCAGGGTTTCGGACGCTGCATCTATCCGAACGATGCGGAAACGACACAGGAGATGCTGCTTCCGGCGTTCAAACACAATCACCACAATCACGAACTTGATGACAGGATACTTGCCGTATCATCAACAGATAATAACCTGCGTATGTATTCCCAGCAGGCAAACTTCACTGTGCACAATTCGCTCAGGCGCCTTGAAGATATATGTGACGATGAAACGCTGTACCGCATCATCATACCGAAAGAACGCAAGAAATACTTTATAGATTCGCTCAGGGTGTTCGGTATCACCGAAGGCTCAATCTATCCGGATCTTGATCACATATCACGTGATCTCATGCACTCATACAGAATCTGAGGAGACGATAATGAAGATAGTTTTACAACACCTCACAAAAAAGTTTCCCAACCGGAACAAAAAACAGGGCGGCGATGTTATCGCAGTCAGCGATTTTGACTTTGAGATACCCGACGGAAAACTCGTCGGCCTTTTGGGTCCTTCCGGATGCGGCAAATCCACGACCCTCAATCTTATATCAGGCCTTGAAAAGCCTACCGGTGGAAAAATATTCTTTGGTGATGAAGATGTGACAGATCTGCAGCCGCAGGATCGCGGTGTCGGACTTGTGTTCCAAAGCTACGCGCTCTATCCGCATCTTACGGTTGAAAAGAACATAAGGTTTCCGCTTGAAAATCTTAAGGGTGATAAAAAACTTTCAAAAGAAGAAATGGCTGAACGTGTCAAAACAGCGGCAAAGCTTGTTCAGATAGATGAACTTCTCGAACGCAAACCTTCGGAACTGTCGGGCGGACAGCAGCAGCGTGTTGCGATAGCAAGATCGCTCGTTAAAACGCCTAAGGTACTCCTTCTTGATGAGCCGTTATCAAATCTTGATGCGAGACTGA